>CAMZFK010000001.1 GCA_947306055.1 uncultured Candidatus Saccharibacteria bacterium
GTACGTTGGATAATGTGACCGGCCATTACGTTGCATGCGAATCGCTAGCATTTTTTCTCCTTAAATTATTAACTCTCCTATTTTAGCACATTTTTTAGAAAAAGAAAAGGGTAACATTTGTTACCCTGAAACTTTTTCATACATTTGCCACAAAATCTATCTAAAGATTCTTCTTGAATTGATCGACTTCAGGGCCAAGCTCTGCATGATATTTTTTTACACCTTGTCTTGCCGCCTCAGTCTGAGCATCTTGTTTCGAATGACCAGTGCCGGTCGCAATCAAACGCTCCCCCACATACACACCAGCCGTAAAAGTCCTATCATGATCCGGACCATCCTCGCGCAAAGTCCGATAAACCGGCGTCACTCCGTCTATTTTCTGCGCTAGCTCTTGTATGTAAGATTTCGGGTCCCGCCAACTTCCTTCCTCGATTACTTTATCAATTTTCGAAATGATGTGCTTATAAATAAAATCTTTCGCAGCCTCATAGCCTTGATCCAAATAAATCGCCCCTATCACCGCTTCAAAACAATCCGCCAAAATCACTTCGTGTGCCCTCTCCGAACCGTGCTTCTCACCGCGAGATAGCCTGACTAGAGGCTCATAGCCTAACTTCCTGCCTGCATCACCGATAGATTCGGTTCTAACCAACGCCGCCCGAAGCGCAGTCATAATTCCCTCAGATTCATTGTATGTCCGATACAAAAAATCCGAAGTAACTAATTCTAGCACCGCATCACCGAGATATTCAAGGCGTTCGTTATGTTCGCTGACAATCGTTTTATGTTCATTCATGTAACTACGATGCGTAAGCGCCGTCACGAACAAATCTATATTATTAAACTTAAACCCTAATTTTTCTTTTGCGAACTCTTCGTACGGAGTCGTATCAATTTTTTGCATTTTGTCCACCTTTCTTTTAATATTCCCCAGAACGAATTTTCTTCCGTGCAATTAACATTAATTTTTCGATATCGTCATATTCAATTAAGTCCAAAGCCTCATTAAATGAGAACCACTTAATACCGCGCATCCACTTCTCAGCCGTCAGAGTTTCGTAGTCATCATTTGACTGCACTAGATAAATTTGTGTCGTCATGAGGACAAGTTTATCCATGCGGCGATATTTGAAATGAATCTTGCCCAGCCACGTAAGAATCGAAAAATTCTTGAGGCCCGTTTCTTCCTCGATTTCTCTACGAGCCGTCATCTTCGCCGTCTCGCCAGGCTCAATGTGACCTTTAGGAATAGTCCAGCGACCTTTAGAGTCCTGGATAAGCAATATTTCTATATCCTCGTTATCTTTCGTCAAACGAAAAACTATCCCGCCCGATGTCGGCTCACGCACAATCTCTTGAATCGCAATCTTCTTACCAAAAACAACAGCGGTAATTTTTTTTAATGGCGACTCTTTAATTTGCTCCGTTGGCAGCGCCTCTGGAACTTTCAATGTCCTCTTTCCCGTCGGCTCCGCAGGAGTCTTCTTGGTCAGTGCTGGACGCTTTATTTCCTGGTTGTTCATTTGTCTCTTCCGAAATGCCGAGCTTGCGGTATGCAGTACCGAGTACACCATTTATAAAACGTGACGAGTTCTCAGAACCAAATGCTTTCGCAAGTTCTACGGCTTCATTAATAGCAACTTTCGGAGGTATAGTGTCTCTACACTCAGAAAGCTCATATAAACCCATCCTCAAAACGTTACGATCAATCGCTGAAATCGAATCAATCGGCCACTCTGGTGCCATCGGTTGCAAAGCTTTGTCTAGAATTGCAAAATTCTCCACAACTTTGTGGGCTAAGTTATAGACAAATTCTGTGTCCCCGAGCGCTTTTTCGAAAGGCGCGATATTTTTGGCAATGATCGTATCTAAATCGACTTCTTTATCCGATGCGAGGGTTCTGAGTTCATATTCATACAAACTCTGTAGAACAATAACTCTACCTAAATGTCGATTACTTGCCATAGTTTAAGCTTCTTTTTTATTCTTAACGGTTTTTACCTTTAGATTTGGGGTTTTCTTTTTGGTCTCGAAAACCTTTACAGGTGATGTTTTGTTAACTCTACGAGCGAGCACGAGACGCAAGTGACTGCGGCGAAGGCCGGTCTTGCGAGGGCTGCTTTGTTTTTTAGGTTCAGGCATTTTGCTCCTTTATTGATATATAATTTCCACCATTATACCACCATTTTAGAGGCTTTTCAAGGCTCTTTTGATGGCTGGGCGATCAAACCCGACAATTTTCTGGTCACCGATGATAGTTACCGGCACCGCCGCGATGTCATCGCGCGTCGAGGCGTCGCATTCTTCGTACTCCACGCCCATGTCGTCGAGCCAATCCATCAGCGCATGGCAATACACGCAGGTCGGGGTTGTATAAACTTTAATCATGGTTTAATTATATCATACTACTTAATCCGTACAGCGCGATTCCTGCCGCCACCGAAACATTAAACGACTCTTTTTGTCCGCGCATCGGGATTTCTACAAACAGGTCAATTATATCATGCAATGAATAATCAATACCTTTTACTTCCTCACCCAGCACCAACACCACCCTGTCACTTAATTTCTCCTTTAGTTCCTCCGACCCAAGCAGGTATGTCTTCTTATCAATATTGTTTTCCAGCCCCACAATCTGCCAACCCTCACTTTTAAGTTTTACGAGCTCTGTTTTTATATCACCGCACGAATAAATATCTAGCATATCTTCCGCCCCTAGCGCTGTTTTATGAATCTCGCGGTCAAGCTTATCACGAAGATGCGGCAAAAGCTCCGAGTCATGCACTCTCGGCGTATACCCCGACAAAATCACCCGCGACACCGAAAATCCATCCGCCGAGCGCAAGATTGCTCCCACGTTATAACACGACCGAATATTATCTAGTACCAAGATTATTTTCATTCTCTATATTATATCATATTACGCTATTAAGGGAGTAAGACTTGGGCTAGCGCCCTGGAGCGCTCCCGAAAATAGCGTAATATGATATAACATACATCTATAAAATGTGTTATAATATAGAGCATGGAAAGATATGACCCAATCAAGATAGAAGAAAAATGGCAAAAGATTTGGGAAGAGACCAAGCCTTACCAAGTCACCGAAAAACCAAACACGCCAAAAATGTTCATCGCCGAGATGTTCCCATACCCATCGGGCGCCGGCTTGCACGTGGGCCATGTCCGTAATTTCACCATCGTAGACGTTCTTACACGCTTCTACGAACAGCAGCGCCTAAATGTCCTCCGCCCGTTTGGCTACGACACCTTCGGCCTCCCTGCTGAGAACTACGCCATCAAGACTGGTACCGCCCCTCAGGACGTCACCAAGACAAACATCGACAATTTCAGAAAACAAGCCAAACGTCTTGGCTATGCAATTGATTGGTCACGCGAAATCAACACCTCAAGCCCAGAATACTACAAATGGACTCAGTGGTGCTTCCTCCAATTATTTAAAAAAGGCCTCGCCTATCAAAAAGAATCGTATCAATGGTGGTGCCCAGAGGACCAAACCGTCCTAGCCAACGAGCAAGTCGAAAACGGCAAATGCTGGCGCTGTGGTCATGAAGTCGAAAAGAAAAAAATGAAACAATGGTTCTTCAAAATTACCGAATACGCTGATGAGCTCCTAGAAGAAATCGACAGCCTTGATTGGCCAGACAAAATCAAGACCATGCAGAAAAACTGGATTGGTCGCTCTACTGGTGCCGAAATCGACTTCGAGGTCGAAGGCGGCGCACCAAAAATCACCGTCTTTACTACTCGTCCAGACACCATCATGGGCGCGACATTCCTCGTCGTTGCTCCAGAATATAGCGGTCTCGAAGCTCTCACAAACGACGACACAAGAGAGACTGTACTCGCCTACAAGGCAGCCGCGGTAAAGAAGTCTGAGATTGAACGCCAAGAAAACAAAGAAAAAACCGGCGTCTTCACGGGCTCCTACGCCATTAACCCGGCCACCAAGGAGAAAATCCCTATCTATGTCGCCGATTACGTCCTTGCCGGCTATGGCACTGGCGCCATTATGGCTGTCCCTGCCTACGACGACCGCGACCGCGAATTTGCCGAAAAATTTGATTTGCCAATCATAGAAGCCGAACTCATCGACCGCGACCTCTATGGTACGCCAAAGACCACCTATCGCATGCGCGACTGGCTCATTTCACGCCAGCGCTATTGGGGCTGTCCAATTCCAATCGCCTACGATAGTGAAGGTGAGCCTCATGCGATCCCAGAAGACCAGCTTCCAGTCATTATTCCAGAAGTAGAAGATTACAAGCCAGACCACACCGGTCGCTCCGCCCTTGCCAAAGCCAAAGATTGGCTGAAAGTTGAAGTTTTCAACGAAAAAACCGGCCAAATGGAAGAAATGACCAGAGAGACCGATACTCTCGACGGCTACGCCTGCTCAAGCTGGTACCTATGGCGCTATGTTTCGCCACACGACAGCGAGCATGCTTGGGACCCAGAAGCCATCAAATACTGGGCGCCAACCGATATTTACGTCGGTGCCGACCACGCCGTAGCACACCTTCTTTACATTCGTTTCTGGTGCAAATTCTTTGCCGACCTCGGCTACTTGCCATTCCGTGAGCCAGTCAAAAAACTCATTTACCACGGCTACATCAATGCCCCAGACGGCAAAAAGATGAGTAAGAGTAAAGGCAATGTCATCGACCCGCTCGATGTTATCAATGACGGCTATGGTGCTGACACTCTCCGCACTTACGAAATGTTCATCGGCCCAGTCGAGCTTGATGCTGCCTGGGATCCACGCTCCGTAGGCGGCGTCTATCGCTTCCTCAATCGCTGCTGGGCTCTCGTTTTCGAGAAAAAAGAGCGCATTTCAGACGAAAGCAACGTTGTCATTCGCAACAAAACCATTAAAAAAGTGACCACCGATATCGTAAAGAATAATTTCAACACCGCAGTCTCGGCACTCATGGAGTACGTCAATGAGCTATTCAAGACCGGCGCTTCAAACGAAGACCTCGTAATCCTTGCCAAGCTCATCAAGCCATTTGCCCCACATCTTGCCTCTGAGATGCTTGAAAGGCTAAACGCCGACGATGAGTGGCCAAAATGGGACGAAAAACACCTAGCGACCGATGAAGTCGAAGTAGTCGTTCAGGTCAACGGCAAACTCCGCGCCAGACTCAATGTAGAAAAAGAACTCCTAGACGACGAAGACGCCATCATTTCTCTCGCAAAAGAAGATAACAACGTCAAGAAGTTCACCGAGAACGGCATCAAAAAGACTATCTTCGTGAAAAAAGCCAAGCTCGTAAATATAGTCGCGTAAAAATAACCCCCTTAAAGGGGTTATTTTTTTATGACCTTATCATATATAGCTATAAATTTATCCAGAGTCCGTTCAAAATCATGTTCATGAGCAATCTTGATGGAATTTTCGGAATATTTTTTACGAAGCTCATCGTTAGACAAAATTTCTGTCATCGCTTTAGAGATTCCATCCACATCATCTGGATCACAGAGGAAACCGTTTACACCATTTTGGCATACCTCCGCCGCTGCGCCAGCTTTAACCGCGATCAAAGGCAGCCCAGTAGCCGCAGCCTCAATTAGCACAATACCCTGCGTTTCAATTTCGGAAGCCGTAGCAAAGACAGAGCCAACTTTATATAATTCGTAAAGATCATCTCCGGTCACACGCCCGAGAAACTTCACGTCACCAGATTTAACATCCGCTGCAAATTCTTTTTCGAGCCTCAATCTGTCCACACCATCGCCAATCACAACACAAAATGGTTTTGACATACTGTCAAGTTTATTATCTCTTATGGTTTTGGTGAAGGCCTCTAGGACTACTCCTACCTTTTTCTCCGGGTCTACCCTACCGACATACAGAACAACCGACCGGTCTTTAGGAATTCCATATTTATCATAAATAAAATCTAGCGCATTTCCCGGCTTAAATCTAGACAAATCCACTCCGTTTGAAACCGCCTCAAATGGCACCTTGAATTCTTTTCCTCGCGACAAAATCAAATTATCAATCGCCTGTTTCGTCGGCATCGTCACATAGTCACTTTTGCTCTGGCGATTATAAAAATATGCCGAAAGCAGCGCATCAATTGGCTTCTTTACTAGCCCAGGCACATGCAAAGGCTCCGTAAACACCTCTGGCTGATTATGCTCAGTTGTCACTACTGGTATCCCGTGTCTCTTAGCATAAGACACCACCGAAAGTCCAATCAAGTCCGACACTTGCACGTGCACTACATCAGGGCAAAATTCGGAAAGGAGTTTTTTGACACTACGGTACGGAAATGCCGACACTTTTAGCCCGTGTTTATAGACTACTCTCGGGAGCTCATGCCCAAAAGCCTTTTTCTTTGGCGCTACATCATGTATTTGGTCTGGGTAAATCTTAATCGTGGATGATTTAAGATAACATACTCTTACCCCATCCTGCATCTCAGTATGGAATCTTTTGTTTTGCGATGGGCAAATCACCATCACTTCGTGCCCGCGTCGAGCAAGCCCCACCGCCAAATTGCGTGAAAACACCGCCACTCCATTTATCATCGGATAATAAACAGCTGTGGCGATTACGATTTTCATTACATAGCCTTTGCCGCATCCATCTGCGGATCACGCATAGCATTTATATCTTCGTAGGTTAACTCTATTATTTTGTCTGGAGTAATACCTTCACTATTTATCGAACGCCCGTTCGGAGTAAACCATTCTGCCGTAGTCACTTTCAACGTTGAACCGTCAGATAAATCAAATAAATTCTGTACTACACCCTTGCCATAAGTCTGTTCCCCTACAAGAGTCGCCTTCTTATAGTCCTGCAACGCTCCGGCGACCATCTCGGAAGCAGAGGCTGTTGAACCATTTACTAAAACTATCGTCTTCATGTCTTTTAAAACTGCCTTACCGGTAGAAGCCGACACTGTAGTATTACCGTAGTTCTTAGATTTCTGTTCGAGAAGCTTACCGCCATCTACCCATAAACTGAGTAAATCTTGCGCCGCAGAAACATATCCACCACCATTGCCACGCAAATCCAAAATCACCTTATTCACATCTCTATCCTTAAACTCTGACACTATCTTTTGTACTAAAATCCCAGTATTATTGTCAAAGCGCGTCACTGTTACGATTGCCGTCTTTTCATCGTATTCTACGTATGCAGAGACATTATTGATTGTCTCTCTTTTCATAGTAAATGTCTTCTCCTTGCCATCTCTCACTACAGTCACAGCCACCTCTGTACCAGCCTCGCCACGCACTGTCTTAGCAATGTCTACCGAGTTCCAAGTATAAACTTCTTCGCCATTGACCTTATAAACAATATCTCCAACCATTATACCCGCTCTAAGAGCTGGATTATCTGGCAGAACCCTAAGTATTCTAACATATCCATCCCTATAACCAAGCTCCACTCCGATGCCAGCACCTATATTACCATGCAAATCATCATAAAAATCTGCGCTCTCTTCTTTATTTAAATATGAAGTATACGTGTCGCCCAAAGCCTCCACCATACCTTTTTTTGCACCATCTATTATTGCTCCTTTGTCTATATCACCATTATAAGAACTCGATATTTTAGAATATACCTCATTAAGCGATGACCAATCCATGGTCGTTGTAGAAGTATTCGAAAAACCTAAATACGGAGCGAAATCCTGCGTCCATTTTTCCCAGTTCAGACCGATAACTAGACCAGTAAAGGCCATTGCTGCGCCAATAATAATAGCACTGCCAAGATTAACTTTTTTTTCTTCCCACTTTTTATTCTTATCCATTAATTAATTATAGCACAAGTTACTTCAAATGAATGAAGTTGTAATTTTTCACCTGGCTAGCCGAAATCGTACGTGAACCAAAGTCACCCATATGATAAGAACCGGTAAGTTGCCCTGTCGACCAATAATTATTATATTCCGTAATATCAATTGAACCATCGTAATTTACAGACTCAACCCAGAAAACATGCCCGTATGGCCCATCATCATTCTGACCAATTGAATCTGGCTCTGGCGTATGGTCTACTCTATAGCCCAAAACCCTCGCACGATCATCCCAGCTATAAGCGTTTCCCCAAGCAATCACTATCCCGTAAGCCTCATAAGCTTTCCATCCAGCATAACTTACACATTCACAAACATATCCGCCAATATAACGTCCATTCCAAACCGTACCATAATCATCCTGCTCCTTTGGGCAATTTTTTTGCCACGGATAAGTATTGACGCCGTAGTAGACGCTACCGCTATATCTCTCCGGATGCTCTTCCTGTTCTTTGCGCTCCGCTTCGCGTTGTGCTAGCTTAGCTGCCTCAGCTACCGCCGCATATGCAGCTACATCATTCTGGTATTTATTGACCAGCGCCTGTTGCTCTGCTCTTCTTTCAACCAACCTAGCCTTCGCGCTTTGTTGTTGTTCCAAAAGAGCTTCTACTGCACTCTTATCTTCTTCAAGTTTAGCTTTTGTCTCTTTAATTTTATTTGCAGTCGCACTAATTTGCTGTCTCACCACCTCAGCTCTAGCCTGCTTTTCTGCAAGATCGGAGATAGAGCTCGAACCCGCCAAAATAGTAATCGGTTCCGTATCTCCCTCGAAATGCATATTCACTAAGACCGACACGAGCGCTTCCTGTTCGGCCCTCAATTTTTCCTCGGCCTCCTCAATCTGTCGAACAAGGCTGTCAACTTGCGCTTCTGTTTCAGCAATATCAAGCTCCATCGCAGCAATCTCATAATTCATTTCATTGATCCTGGCCTGGAACAATGACACAGATTGTGCAGCCGACGCAGCATTGCGATTAGCTTCCTCTTCTTTTGCAACAGCAGCCATACACTCAGCGCTATTTCTACATGCACGCGAAACTGCTTCAGCTTCTTTTAACATCATAATATTCGTAAAAACTGGTACAAAAACGAGCGCCACCACCAATAATGCCGTAAGAACCCTCGAAGCATTAGCTCTCAAAAACCCTTGCCGAGCAGTCATTCCGTATTCGTCTGTCTTCTCTGTTTTTATTTTCATGGGCAGTATCCTTATGCTTTAATAATAGCATAAGGACAATAAGAAGTCAATACTCTTAAGCTTTGTTCAGATATTTAGAAATCGCTAATCTTGCAGAAATCCTGCCGATGACTACGCCTATCAAAACAAATGCAAAATACACCAAAATCAATTTATTAGACTGTAAAATGTCTGTGATTTCGACTACGCTAATACCATAGCCCCCTAGCTTTGGAGAGATAAACATAAATCCAAAATAGCTAATCGTCGCGGCTAAAATCCCCGCAATAATCCCACAAATCTCCGCTTCTACCAAAAATGGTCCTCGAATAAACCTCTTATCTGCTCCAACTAATTTCATCATGTAAATTTCTTCCCTACGAGAGAATATCGCCATCCTAATTGTGCTAAATATAATTAATACCGATATAATTAAAAATACCGCCGCCAAAATTATCCCACCAGTACGAGCAATTTTGGCCCACGAAGTAATTGTAGCGATTTCAACTTGGTTTACATCATAGGTAGGTGCATGATTTTCATCTAAAGCCTTGATAAAAATGTCGTTAGTCTCAACCAAGTCCTTAATACTGCTGATATCGTCAATATTATAAACTTTAATCCGCATCGTTGCTTGCATCTGGGATATCATAAGCTGACGCATTTCTTCGTCCATCACATTGATAATGTCTTCACTATCAGCATTCTCGATCAGGAACTTCTCATACTCCTGCGCAGAGGTGGAAGTCACTACGCTTTTGATATTACTGTCTTCCGAAATGGTATCTTCTAATAATTTCAATTGCTCACTTGAAGTATTGGGCTTAAAATAAATTGTAATGTCGATTTTTTCACGCATTACCTCAGCGGTATTCGTGAGAATTGCGCTCGCTACAATAGTTATAAAAGAAATCACTAGCGTAATCGTCATCACAGCTGTCGCCGCCGCCGAAAGCCAAATATTCCTTGCAAAGCCGCTCGTACCATATTTAATAATTCTGCCTTCGGTACGTAAAGGATGCCTCTCGTGCGTCTGTCGCATTACTTTAAGGCCATGCTTTGCGACCTTCTTTAGATTTTCATCATTGACTACCGATGCGCCACTGGCCATACTACCAACCATTATATAACCCTCCGCTTATTTAATTGCGCTCGTGCTTCTGCTTTTTTTGCCTCCGATATTGAACGCTTTACTGTCTCCGTTCGCTTCTGCGGCGCCACCCGCTTCAAGGCC
Organism: uncultured Candidatus Saccharibacteria bacterium; assembly: GCA_947306055.1. Classification (GTDB taxonomy): domain Bacteria; phylum Patescibacteriota; class Saccharimonadia; order Saccharimonadales; family Saccharimonadaceae; genus Nanosyncoccus. The sequence goes on from CAMZFK010000001.1 coordinate 10,244, forward strand.
TCTGACCGCCTCGTAATTTCTATATGTTTTAGAGCTTCTACGTGCTTTGGGGACTCTTTAGGCTTTATCTCTTCTTGGCGCTTCAAATTCTCCGGGCGTCTTAAAGCATGCCCTGGGCTCTGGATTATCCGCTTCGGTTGCGGTTTCTCGTCTAATTTATAAATACCATTATTTCTCTGGTCATCCACAATCTTACCATCTTTTAGCGTTACTACTCTCTTCTGCAAAGTATTCACAATGTTTTCGTTGTGCGTAGTCACAAGGAGCGTAGTCCCAAAATCATTAATTTTTTTAAGTAACCCTATAATTTCCTCAGTCGTTAATTTATCCAAATTCGCCGTAGGCTCATCTGCAATCAAAATCTTCGGTTGTCTAGCAACCGAACGCGCAATCGATACGCGTTGCTTTTGCCCGCCAGATAATTGCGCCGGGAACTTCTTTGCTTGATCAAGCAGATCCACCAACTCCAATACCTTCGGTACAGTAGCCGAAATCTCTTTTCCGCTCATACCTGCAATCTCTAGAGCAAAAGCGACATTCTCATAAACTGTCCTTCTAGGCAAAAGCTTGAAATCCTGAAAAACCACGCCTAGTCTTCGGCGATAGCTTGGGATGTGGCGTTTTTTGACATAATCAAGATCAATCCCACCAATAATAATTTTGCCAGCATCTGGAGTCTCCTCCTTCGTAATCATTTTTATTAAAGTAGATTTACCAGCCCCAGATTTCCCCACCAAAAAGACAAATTCATTCGGTTTAATATGTAACGAAACATTATCCAATGCAGGCTTATTGTCGCCAGGATATCTTTTCGTAACACTATCAAATAGAATCATACTATATATTATAGCATAAGTTCTAAAAAATCACTTACTCTAATGAAATTCTAGGTGCAAAGTAATATTCTTTGTAGAAGAATTTTCTGCCTGATAGATTGAGACCGGAGTAATTACTGCATCTGGGTATTTGACAGCCACCTCCTCATAGACCTTCGCATATGGCTCAGAAGTTGTAATCGTGACATCTTGTTTGTCTTTTACCTCGAAGTTATTCTTTATTTTTTTGTCCGTCTTTAAGGCCAACACCATTTCCACATCCAGCTCAAAACCAGCCAAAAGCTCTGCTAGTTTGAAATTCCTTCGCACGGAATTCTTAAATTCACCAACTACACCGACCAATTTGTCTTCAGCCCAAATCTCGGCAGCTCGTTTCGGCTCATAAGGTTTAGCCTCCGCAATATCACTTTTTAGCGGCAAGAATCTCGCAACAATGTTGTATTCTTTCAGCAATTTTTCAACGAAAAACTTAGCTTTATAATACGCTACGCCTTCGCCTTTTCTCTCCGCCAATACAAAACCAAGGTGCATTTTTTCGACTGGGACATTTTCATTGTCCATGCCCCACTCCTTTTGATAAACTTTGTTTATTTCAAATAAAGCAAACTTATCAAATGGGATCTTTTGATTTACATAAGCCTTATCAAGCAAACTCGGGACTATTGACTGCCTAATATATTGAAGTTCTGGGCTGATTGAATTAACTATTTTATAAGAATTATTGACATCAAGTCCGGCCTTCTCAAGTAATTTGCCGCTCACAAAGCTATAAGTCAAAAGCTCATTGGCACCAAATTTTGAAAGATTTTTTCTTAAGGTATTCTTCAAGACGAGCATCTGATTGACGCCTACTGTCTGGTGTTTTGGCAAGACCGGGATAATATTATCATAACCATTCAAGCGTCCTACCTCCTCGATAATATCTTCTTTTATGTGAATATCTGTCCGCCAAGCTGGTGAAGTAACTTTGAAATTGCCATTCTTAACTTCCACTTTGAAATTTACATTTTCTAACGTCTTCTTTATCATAGAATCAGAATAATTCGTTCCAAGCAGACTATTTATCTCATCACCAGAAAGCACAACGGTCACTTCTTTTGAGGGATTTTTATAGTTATCCCAAGCGTCAATCACTTTAAACCCGCTCGAAAGCATCTCGGCACAATCCTCTGCGACATCGAGAGTCTGATAAGCAGGCTGGCCTTTGGTAAATCTCGTAATTGCCTCCGAGAAAATTCCATGCTCCATCTGTGTCTTGCGTAAATTATAAAGACTGAACGTCGCAGACTCGATAATAATCTTTCTCGTATTTTCGTCTACCTCGGTACTTTTCCCGCCCATCGCACCAGCAAGCGCCACTGGCACATCGCCGCTACAGATCACAATATCATTTTCGTTTAAATCGACTTCCCTATCATCGAGAAGCATCAATTTTTCGCCTTTTTTAGCTAGGCGAACATTTATTTCAAGGTCGCTGCTGCCAGATACTGCAACAAATTTATCATAATCAAAAGCGTGCAGAGGTTGCCCAGTCAAAAGCATCAAATAATTCGTGATATCTACAATAGGCTCAACCGGACGCATTCCAGATTTTGCCAAAATCGTATCTATAAATGTAAGATATTTCTTCTTAAATTCACCGTGTTTTTCCATTAATATCGCGGAATATCTGTCACAAATTCCATCATCAAGAATCTTAATGACCGATTTTGTAGCTACATTAGAAAGCGCCTTATTTGCTGAAGCATATTTTTTGCCCTGCTTAAAACTTTCATTATCATAAGCAATACCCAATATACCGGCAACCTCTCTAGCAAAACCAATCATCCCAAAACAATCAGGCCTGTGCGTCAAAGATTTATTTTCAATTTCGAGAATCAAATCGTTCAATTCAAAAACATTAGCCAATAGATCGCCGGGCTTTGCCATATTAGGGTCAATCTCCACAATCCCAGAATGGTCATCGCCAAAATCTAGCTCATCAGCACCAGCAAGCATCCCATTAGAATCATACTTGCCAAGCATTTTACGCTTACCGATCACAAATGGCGCATCTTCATTTACCGAAGCTGGGACAATTGCCCCTGGAGCGATCCACGCGGCAAGCATCCCTTCCCTTACATTTGGAGCGCCACAAACCACCTGGACTAGCTCATCAGCACCGCAATCTATTTGACAAAGTGTCAAATGTGTGTCAGGTATTTTCTCCGCCTTCACTACGCGCACCACATAAATCTTGTCATACTTGTGCGTCTCGTCAATTACACCCTCTACTTCCACCAAGCGCGCACCAATCAAACGGACTAGTTCATCATCTGGGATTTTTATATCAACAAACTTTTTCAACCAATTCAATGAAATTTTCATCTAAAACTCCTTTAAAAAGTTAAGGTTACCAGACTCAAAGTTTCTCACATCCATCAACCCATAACGAAGCATCACTAGACGGTCAATTCCACCCCCCCAGGCAAAGCCATGATAAACTTCCGGATCAATCCCAGCCATTTTAAGTACATTCGGGTGTATCATTCCACAACCAAGCATTTCAAGAAAGTCACCTTTCTTCCCGCCGAGAGATTTTGGCTTCTCAATTAAGAATTCCAGGCTCGGCTCCGTAAATGGGAAATACCCTGGCTGCGTACGTATATTTAAATTTTGCCCATAATAGGTCTCGAAAAATTCTCGTAAAATCCCGAGCATATTCCCCATCGTGCAATCCTTTGACACATAGACGCCCTCACATTGATAAAAAGTATGCTCATGCGTCGCATCCACATCCTCATTTCTATACACCCTGCCCGGCACCACTACAGCAATATCTTCCCCCTGCAATAGTTTATTCCTATACATTTTAAGCACCCTATTTTGCATGGTAGAAGTGTGCGCAGGCGGAATAAATCCTTCCTCAGTCCTAAAAGTATCATACCCATCACGTGCAGGATGTTCTTTTGCGAAGTTCAGACTATCAAACATATGATATTCATCATCGAGTTGGCGAGACTCCACTACATCAAAACCCATCGCTCGGTAAATCTCCGAAACCCTATTTAACTCGCTAGTCAGCGGATGCAAAGAGCCATCAAAAACAGAATACACATCTGGCATTTTTTCATTTACGCCACATGGAGCAGTGATATCAATAGCCTCCACCTCAGTATCCATAAGGACCTCTTCGACCTTAGAAATTTTATCCAAAATTGCCATCTTTTTGGCGTTTAACTCACGACCAAATTCACCACGCTTTTCCGCTGGGACATCTTTAATTTTTGCGTATTCGGCGTTTAAATCTTTAAGCTCTTTTTTTAATTTTTCCAACTCTTCCATATTAGATATATTATACCACAATTGTCTGTTTATTACGCACATCCGCATACACTATTGTATTTGGCAAAATATAATACGTCTCGGCCACTACATTGTCATTGTCGAAAATCTTTTTCTCTGGCAAATCAATATTGTCTTCACCAAACGCATACCTTTCAGACGCATCATATTCAGCAATATAATTACCGTATTCTATGATGTCGAGCAAGGCAATTACGTTATCTTTAGTAAGACCAGAGTATCTTGCCAAAATCCCTTCATAGGAATTATCTACTGGATTTTGCTCATAATAGTCATTAAGAAATGCTGTTACCGCAGATTCCTCGATAATACCCATAGATTCCATTAATGATTGATCTTCTATGAAACGTTGGTAATATTTATTTACTTCCCAATCATGTGATACATCATCTTGATGTACCATAATCGGCGGATGCGCTTTTTCGGTTACTTTACCCTTTTCATCATGCTTAGCCGCGACAGCATCGTCAAGCGTAACACTTATTGGTTGATCTGCTGTATAACCGGCCACACACGACTGTCCACTGATATACCCAGCATTCGCAAGTTGTTGCGAATTACTAACCACATCAATAAGATCACCTACAATCGGAATAGCTCCAATCGCAGCATTAGCAACGTTATTAAAAGTAGAACTGTTAGTGTTTACTTGGCCCCAACTACCAACCTGATTTGCGATATTTTGGTCCGCAATACCAAATGGCGATTCCCTATTATTACAATATAATATATATTTAGCCAGCTCAGAGCTTGCATCAATTTTTACATTACCGGTGCTGGCAAAGCTTAATTCATCAGATGTGTGCCTAACCCTTATGTTGTCTTCTCTTTTATCGGTCTCATCACCATTAGCATAATAAGTTTCCATTTCGCCCTCATGGATAAAATTATCTTTGATTTTTTCTATTACTTCAGACGGATCCATATCGATGGTAGACATATCGGTGATTACGTACGGATTACAAAAAGCATCGCCTACAGCCCCTAGTGAGGCCAGATACGGACAAGTTTCTTCATATTCTTTAGCACTAGGTAAATTTTTAACTATATCATATGCTGAAGATGTCGGCGATAGTGAAGATATCGCCGACGACAGCACTGAGCCAGCAGACATTATTGCTCCGATAATGGAGCTAGAAGTATATATACCCATTAATTTATTCGCGATTGCCCCCATGAAGGTATATTTAGACGTCATGTCAAACGGACTCCGCGTCGCTCTCTCATATCTAGCATTCTCGGCGATTACCTGTTGCCTCGCTAGCGCAAACTCCAAATACTTACCACTAGACGCCAACGATCCGCCATTTCCTCGATGTACCTTTCCCTGATACATATTCGCACCCGAAGTTAGAGCATTGCCAAGATCTTCACCTCCTAAATTCGCTATTAAATTTCTGGTCAACATAGAAGTTACAACTGGAGTAATTATCCCTATCAACGCACCTAAAGTAATACTAACCGTAATTCCACCAATCGCCTTTAGTGCCAAATCGCCGACCAATATTTCCGCAATATTCCACACTATACCAAATGGAGTCATATTTAAAGCTAGTCGTCCAATATCAGCTATAGCCTTAGCCTTCGTCGCAATATCCACACCGATACTGGCAGCATTTGTGACCACCTTTGCAAACGCACACCCCTCAAAAGCCGTCACGCCGACACCTATGCCAGCTGCAAATCTAGTCAGGCTTGAAGTGATATTAAAGCTCTTTACACTTGGATCATTCGGGTTTACGGGATTGCCACTATACGTAGATATTATCCCACTCGACTCCATAGCCGACTTACTCGTACTAGAAGACTCAACGTTTTTGCCAGATGCATCAACCGTAGCATATGTGCTAGTCTTTCTCACATTCAAGCCATCCGTCAAAGTGTTTATCGGCGAATCGGCACCATCACCAGCCTTCACCTTATCTATTGCCTCAAAATACGACGTCACCAAACTAATAATCTGCGCAGCCTCACTAGCAGCCACAAGCATACTTACGCTCCCCATAAAATTAAAAACTAGACATCCTGCATTCGCAATTTTTTGGCCAATCCCAACTATACCACCAGCACCATCTTCTTGCCCACTTGCATAATTGCTTTTAATAGCCTCTAATTTTTGCTTAACTTCCGCGGCACTCATCACGACTTTACTTTTTCCAGACCCACCACCAGCAGTAGTCATCCCGTCAAATCTTTTTACCTCGTCAATCACGTTGCCATTCTCGTCTTTCACCGGCTCTACCTCTTGTTTTCCAGAAGAAACCCTACCACCACCATCATCTAGCTCCGTTCTTCCAGCTTCCATCAGTTCCACAGCCGTACCACGAATGTCCCCATCGTTATCGGCAACCTGTTCCTTAAAATGTACAAAAAGATTACGACTAATCCTATTCATCCCTAAAAATTTATCTGTTAAAGAGCCAAACCAATTAGATATCGCCCCTCGCCACGTCGTCGAACCACTATCATATTTAAGTCCAAAAAGAGGGTCGTCCGTATACATTTTCGCGAAAGTTTCCGCCGTTGCGTTATATCTTATTCCATCACTAGAAAATCTACTAGACAAGTCCATCTCATTCAATTTCGCAACCGTCCTCTTGTCAGCTGCAATAATTTTAATCTCACCAGAGCCATCATTGTATTTCAAAACCCTAGTTCCAGTCCCCTCAAAATCATCATCATATTCTATCCCCCTTGGAGCTAATTTTTGCGCCTGCCTCTTGGAAATCTTAAAAGTATCTGCCCTAAAAAGCCTCGATTTGATCGGGTTTTTTACCAATTCGGGGTCCAACTGATATCTAAGCATACTATTCGCACGAGTTCTAGTCGAAATTTGCATCGAATTAAATGACTCTCTGAATTGTTCAACCAGACTAAAAGGTTGCATAAGCTGCCCGCCCGCCATAATGCCGCCAGCCCCGCAGACAAGCATCAAAATAAAAGCTACTGGTCCTTTTCTCTTAAAAAATCCCCCTCCTCGCACGCGTGCTTTATTGGTTTCTTTATTTTTTGTATATTTAAATTCAGACCCAGAATAATATCCGCCCGCATTTTCTTCGGCCTCGCGCGCAGCTCCAAGCGAGTCATCCACCTTCTCTTTTTTTTCTGGTGATTTCTCGCCTACAATCTGCTCAGCCGATTTCAATCTAGCCGCCGCAAATTTATTCCTTTTATCCATACTATATATTATATACTACTTATGTCAAAAAATAAACAGCATCAAAGTGGCAATGCAATTAAAATTGCTACTATAATTATCGCAAAAATCAAAACCCCAAAGACTAGCCCTAATTTGCTAGATTCCTTCAAATCTTTTCCATATTCTGTGTTCTTAGAAAAATCCACATCCTCATCTTCCTTCGAACTAGTGCTCATTTTAGTCCTCAATTCAGACCTAATTCTTTCAGTTAATTTATCTGTTTCATTATTTTCTTTATTTAAAATCATTGCCATTTTTTCATTATAGCATGTTATTTATGCTATAATACTATTAATATTATTAAAGGAGGAATAATGGCAACGAAAAAGCCTACAGCGTCAAAGACCTCAAAGGCCAAAACGACGAAATCCAAAACTGCCGCGAAGACTGTCGACAAACCAGTGTCCGAGGCCCTCAAAACTAACACGGTGGAGAAAGCAGAGACCGCCAAAAATACTGCTGGCAAATCCTGCCTCAGCGGCTTCTTTGCAAAAAAATACGACGAGAAAGAAAGCGTCTTAACCGTATTTAAGAGTCATCGTTTCTACGGTGCATTGCTCGGCGAAGTACTCGGTACGGCACTTGTTACAATGCTTCTATTCGTACTTTCATTCTTGAGCGTACAATATGTTGTAATTTTTGCAGTCGCATTAATTGCAGTATATATTGCAGTCTACGCCTTTTCTGGCGCCTGCCTCAACCCTATCGTGACTGCCGGCATGATGGCTTCTCGCCGCATGTCAGTTATCCGTGGTGTTATGTATATTATCGCTGAAGTTATCGGCGCATGGCTCGGTTGGTTGATTTTCAACGCATTCCACTTAGCTGGTGGCGACTCTGCTTACGATGTCCCAACACTTGTTGCTATTGCTGATGGCAAGTTCTGGTTCACAGCAATGGTTGAGCTATTTGGTGCAATTGTTATTGCGTTTTTCTTCGCTCGCGCCATCAAATACAAACGCAGCGTATTCACATTCGCCGTCACTACCACTAGCGGTATCGTTATGGCCTTAGTCCTTGGTTTCATCGTTTCAGGTGCTTTCCTTGGTCTTAACAATAATTACATCATGAACCCAGCAGCTGCTTTGATGTATCAAATTTTCCCAACCGCAGGCGAAAGCTTCGGTGAGATTATCGGTGGCGTCGGTCAAGCTCTTGCTGTCTACGCACTATTCCCAATGATCGGTGGCGTATGTGGTTTCTATTTGTCAGACTTAGCTTCTAAGCTCTCAGACGAAGAATAAAGATATCACTATAAAAAATAACCCCTGTTACGGGGGTTATTTTTTTGCAATACTTAACCCTTAGGGAATAATGGCACTTCTGGCGGCATAATCTCGCCACTAAAAATTTCAGAAATTTTCTTCGTAGTCTCAGGCAAAAATGGCTTTAGCATTTCGTTTACATTTAGTACCCCCAATATCAGCCCTTTCATACACTCTTCCAATTTGGAGACTTCGCCGTTTTTAGCTAAGCTCCATGGTTTCTCTTCATCAATTCTGCGATTCAAATTTTGCACTTCTTCCCACACGGAATCAAAAGCTTTTGAAAATTCAAAATCGTCCATCAATCTACGATATCCGTCCATTAATTGCAAATCTGGTTCTTCAATTTTAATCTGATTTTTATGCGCCAAGGTCGCAAGCCTTTGTACCAAATTGCCTAAATCATTCGCAAGCTCATTATTATAAGCATCATCGAATTTTTCATACGTAAAGTCCGAATCAGCAAATGTATCAATATGACGAATGAAAAAATACCTAAAAGCATCTGTGCCATACCTATTTAATACTTCTACTGGATCAATTACATTCCCAATCGATTTAGACATTTTTTGCCCGTTCGACAAAACCATTCCGTGCGATACCAAAACTTTAGGTAGCGGCAAATTAAGCCCGAGCAAAATAGCCGGCCACAAAATCGCATGAAACCTCAAAATATCTTTACCTACAAATTGAGCCGCCGCTGGCCACCAATCCGAAATATCCTCTTCTGGGTAACCTAACACCGTAATGTAATTTGAAAGCGCATCCATCCATACATACATCACCTGCGACTCGTCCCCAGGTACCGGTACACCCCAAGTCAGCTGTGATTTCGGACGCGAAATTGAAACATCTGGCGTGTCCTCAAGTAATTTTAAAATTTCCTTTTTCCTAAATTCTGGCAAAATCACCATTTCATTTGACGAAATCGCCTCACGAATCTGATCTTTAAAATCAGCTACCCTAAAATAGTAATTTTCTTCTTCTAGTCGTTCATACGGCTTCTGATGGTCTGGACAAACCCCATTATTCTCTTCGTGCTCTTTATTCGTCACAAATCTTTCACAACCAGTACAGTACCAACCTTCGTACTTTTCACGATAAATATGGTCTAGTAGCTCCGTCCAAATCTTCTGACAACGCCTTTCATGATCCTCATCAGTCGTTCGTACGAAATCAGTATATTCCACACCAAGTTTATGAATAAAATCCTGAAACTTTAATGAATTTTTTGTTACATATTCTTCTACTGGAATATTTAATTCCCTAGCTTTTTGAAAAATCTTATTTCCGTGCTCGTCTGTACCCGCTTGAAACCGCACATCATTACCAATCAATCTTTGGTATCTCGCGTATACATCAGCCAAACAATAATCCATCGCGTGCCCAATATGCGGCGCGCCATTAACATACGGAATAGCGGTAGTTAAATACTTTTTCATAAATTTATTTTACAACTTTTTGACCAACAATGCAAGTCAGCCAAGCTATATATTCTAATTGAGCTGCATGATTAGTATTACGACAAGCACTACGATAATAATACCAACCAAAGAGGCGAGCATAATGAAAGTATTTCTATCCATTATTATCTTCGGGCCATCCGTTGTCTTTGGTTTTATTAACTTTTGCAAAAACCCTTTTGCCGCACTCTTTTTAGCTGGCTGTACTAAACTTTGGTTAGTCTGGAAAACCACACCTTGCGCCGGTTGACTAGTCATCGATGGCGCAACCCCTGTATTCTGCGGCACCCCTTCCCCATTAGGAACAGAAATCGCACTTCCTATTGAACCAGGAACCGGTCCTGCCGCCTTAAGTGGGGCTTTAAGTTCTTCTTCTACTGGATCTGGCTTTGGCGCAGGCTCAGGCATTAATATCGGATCAGTTGCAGACAAATTTGGCGCCGTCGCATCTATTTGTTCCACAGTATTCATCGGCGGCAGAGAATCTAAGTCCACCGCTCCAGAAAGCTCTATCTCTGGAGCTGGGGCTGGAGCAAATTCTGGGGTAGTAGTTATAGGCGCGGATGAAAGTTCCGACGCAGGGACCGGCTCGACTGCCGGCTCGGCCACCGGTTCCGGCATAGACATCACGTCAGACGTAGTAGATACCAATTCGGGAGCAACTGGTGCTGGCTCCGACATAGCAGACACTTCCTCGGACATAGTAGGCACATTTTCAGGCATAATAGGCGTCTCTTCGGGCATAGCAGGCACATCGTCAGACACAGCAGGGGCCATCTCGTCTGCCGACACAACACCTGGCTCATCTATCAGCTCGTCCGTTGGCTCAATATCCGATTCATAGTTCGAAATAGTAGAGGAAGCTGTAGGTAATGGCTCCACTCTGGCAGACGAAACGTCTGGTATTACCGGAGCTGGAGGAACCACTGGAATATCCGGCATATTAGATGCTGGTGGCACAACTACTTCCGGTTCTGGTTTTGCTGCTGGTTGTATTGGGTCCATCTTCTTCCTTACTCTAAATTAAATTTATAGTATGTACTTTCAATCTATTATATCACTTATGGTTAAAATAACAACATTAAATTCTATCGGCCACCGACTCCGCCGCCGCCTCCGCCGCCGCCGGAAAAACCGCCTCCGCCGCCACCAGAAAAACTAGACGACGAACCACCGCCGCCAGAGATAGTAGACGACGAATAGACGTAATCAGATGTAGCTAGTGATATGGCGACAATATCGTTAATATTTATTTTCGTGTCATACCATTCCGGCCGTTCTATCTCGTCTAGACTATAATATTTTTCAAGCTCGCGCGTCCAGCTCTCCTCGAATCCAAAAATCGCCGCATATGGTAATAATTTTTCATATAGTTTTACAATTCCCTGTGGAGTAATATCTACGTTTTTTACACTCTGCATGAATTCCATTCTCTTAGACTCCGCCATACCAATGTATTCCTTCAGGCCATCCATATAGCGAGACATTTTTAGCCCTTCAACAGTTCTAGTTTCAAACTTAGAAATTTTCGAATATAATCCTATCCAAATAGCAATAGTGGCAATAAACATTAAGACTCCTATTGTCTCAAAATACTCATCAAAAACAACAATTTTACCAACACACTGGTCTCTTATTATTAAAGTAGCTGGCAACAATACAGCCAATGCGAGCGGAATAAACACAATAAATATTTCAACTATCCAACTAGTTATCAAACCAAAACCACTGCTAGAGTTATTATATTTAAATTTTTCCGTCACAAGCTTTTTATTAATAAGTCTATCAACAATTATCTTATTAAATTTCCTATTTAAGCTTATAAGCTTACTCGTAGCAGTATGTTTCTTCACTTCGATCTCATCACCATCATCAAAATCATCTCCATTATTTAGAATTATTAGGATATTTTTTTCTTCTTCACGCATCGCTTTTTTGTTTATTATCTTTACGGCCCACTTGTCACGTCTTATTACATGCTCCGCCTTCTTTATAAATAGAATTTTCTTATTTACTATCATATCAAGCAGGACGCTAACTTTAATATTCTTTATCGAGCCTAAATAGACTACCGCCATCTCTGCCACCGAAAAACCCTTCGCTGGTTGATATTCTGGCTTTATGAAATAATTTTTATAAAATCTTATCTTGTCTTTTATTTTTAAGTATTTCCTAATCGGAATTATCAAGGACACTGCGCAGAGCATGCCAGTCACGACCAATACGCCAACAAGAAGATAACTCGTCTCCGGCTCAGGCACCACAAAACTCCCCGCTTTTAGTTCAATGTCAAAAGTCAGGTTTTCGCCAGGCGATAAATTATACGCAACAAACTCTATACCATTATCGGTCTCAGTAATAGTACACCTTTCAGAACCGCTTTCACCATATTTACCAACATAACACCATTGCTTACCGGAGTATGCTTTTTCTGACGCTCGGTCAGCAAAATGCACCGTCGCTTTTACCTTATTAAACTTCTGCTCCCCACCATTACCATTCGTGTCCCAATAAAGTTCCTGATGACTACCAAAATCCGTTACTACTTTTTCAAAACTATATTCAAATCTATAGCTTTGTCGACCAAGAACATAGCTCTCAGTACCAGTATAAACCGTATAGTGATCACCATTTTTTTCAAGACTATAAATTGGCTCTTTTATACCATTTCTTAAAACTTTTATATCTGCGGTCGTCAAATTTGGTAGAGTAACATTCGTACCGTTTTTATTTGTAATCGGAATTTGTCGATAAATACCCTTATTCTGATTATAGTCAGGAAAAACCGCTATCAAATCTTCCACGACTCTTAGATGTGAAATTCCCTCTTCGTCTTGGCTCAGATAATAATTTGCTTCAAATGAGTCAAAATAAAATGAATTTACTCCAGCAGAAGCGTTGCCGTTCACATTTGCGAAAAACGACAATAATGCCAACAAAGCAAAACTAAATTTTAACTTCAGAAATCGCATTTTTTAAAACATTAATCGATTTTTGTAGCTCTAGGCCTTCTTTTTCGGAAATTTTCAGGTCGAGTCGACGCACCACTCCTTCTCTCCCTACTACAGACGGAAAACCAAAACATGTCCCAGAAAAAGTATCCAACGACGATACTGGCAAAACGCGCATTTCATCATTCAATATAGAATTCAAAATCTGCACTACACACGTCGCGATGCCATAATAAGTAGCACCTTTTTTCTCAATAATGCCATACGCTTCATTCCTCACAAAATCCGAAATACCATCTCGCACACCGCTGTCTAAGCTCTCGGCTACTTTTTGCCCGCCCACATCCGCAAGGGACCACAGTGTTACTTCCGAATCACCATGTTCGCCGATCTGATATGCGTGCACGGATTTAGGATTTACATTAAGATAATTTGCGATTCTTTGACGAAGGCGCGCTGAATCTAATACTGTACCAGAGCCAATAACCTTCTCTGCCGGAAGCCCAGAAAATTTCCATGTATAATATGTCAGTACGTCCATCGGATTAGTTACGACTAGAAAAATACCATTAAATCCACTCGCCATAATTTGTTCAATCATACCCTGCAGAATATTTACATTTTTCCGAAGGAGATGCAACCTAGTCTCACCTGGTTTTTGAGCTGCCCCAGCCGTAATCACAACCACATCACAATCATGCGCATCTTTATAAGTCCCACTTGAAATCTTTACATAGCTCGGTGCCACCGCTAGCGCATCACGAAGATCCATCGCCTCACCTTCAGCATCTTTTGCAATAATATCAGTAAGCACTATCTCATTCACTGCGGTACGCTGGCTTATGATTGAAAACGCGATGCTGGCGCCCACATTTCCAGTCCCCACAATCATCACCTTGTTATTATCCATAAGCTTATTATATCACATCAGACTTTCAAAGTATAATTTTAATTCTTCCGCAATAAAATCATCTTTCTCGTAAAGATTCTTTAATTCTTCTATGAATTTCGGAGCTTGCGCAGCCAATCTATTTCGACGATATTCTTCCCACTCTTTCGCCTCTGGTTCACTTAAGGTTCTTGGGAAATTACGCCCTTTATAATGCAAGAGTAATTCTGGTAGCCTCGTATCATCAAAATCCGGATGAAAATCCGCCAATCTGTCCGGAGATGCATTCCGCACCGCCTCAACTTTTATCTTATCCGTATCATTTAAAAACCCATCATATAGCGCCAACTCTGGCTCTGTTGCTTTCGGAAATTCCGGCAATTCCTCGTTTCTAGTACGCATTTTTTCGGCAAAATCTGGATGAGCCATTAAAATTTTTAAATTACTTTCTATTAATTCCTTATTCAATCCAATTCTCGACCAAGCAGCATCATCCAGAACTGAAATTGGCGCCACCGCTGGGCACTTGTTAAAGCAAAGCTCTTTTACGATTGGGAAGAACGACTTGTCCGGCAATTTTTCGGACGAGTCTTCAAGCACGACATCGACACCGGTATTATCCGCAGAAAGTATTTCTTCTAAATTATAACGAAGGTCATATACTAGCACATTCCCATTCCTTGAACTGGTCAAAGGAAAAGCCACCGTAGTTTTTTCAAATTTTGAAGAGTACTTACCACTCGCATATACGAAAGGCTGCTTATCGTCCAAATTTACATATTTTTTTACTTCTTTTTTGTCTCGTATTTTAAGCAAAAAATTGAATAGCTTTGGTTGTTTTTGTAAAATCATTTTTGCTACCGCAATCGTCGCATACACATCCGAAAGTGCATCATGCGCATGTTCGTGCGAAAGCCCATTCTCTTTTGTCAAAAGTTCCAATCGGTTCGTAGCCTTACCATCTTCCGTCACCGGCCAATTGATCCCGTCTGGACGAAGTGCCCGAGTAAATCGTACCACATCTAAAAGATCCCACCGACTCCGCCCATCCTTCCATTCCCATTCGTAAGCATCGTAGAAATTCCGCCAAAATATCGCACGCATAAACTCATCATCAAACCTCACGGTATTATAACCGACCGCAATTGTGTTTGGAGTAAAAATCTCTTCTTGCACATACTTAACAAACTCCGCTTCGGAAATACCATCCCTTAAAGTATCTTGCGGAGTAATTTTAGTTACTGCAATTGCCGTAGGACTAGGTAGTGCATCCTCGGTCATCTTCACTAGAATATTTACTGGCTCGCCAATCGGATTCAGGTTCATATCAGTCCTTTGGCCAGCAAATTGCATTATCCTATCATACCTATGATTTAGTCCACTGGTTTCCAGATCGTAAAAGAAAAAAGTTTTTTCCATTCTTTAATTATAACATACAAAAAATCTCCCTTACTCTTTGGAGATTTTTTGTTTAATTTATCTAAAACTCTTCGTCGTAATCTATTCCGTAATATGCATATTGCAATTTTTCATAAGCAAGACCAAGTTTATCTACGGCTGATTTCAAAGGATCAGCATTTTCTACTGCCAATACTAAAAATTTTAATGGTTTTTCATATCCACCACAAATTTCCCTCTGTCCGCCATATGCCAACTCGCCAGGGATAGTTAGCTCACGCACACCACCAAGTTTCATCCCGACTACACCAAGATTCCATCCCTCAATCATACCGATTGAAGCATCAAGAGCCTTGACTAAAGCCGTAGGGTTAGTTGCATCATCAAACGAAGAATCAAAAATCGTCTCATCTGCACACCAACCAATATAATAAGCAAGGTAGTTAGTATCTTCTTCCTCAAGGGTTCGGCCATTCCCCACCAATAAATCTCTAGATTTTAGACCGTTTTCATTGGCAGAAGCTTCATTATAAGCTGTTACGTTCGATTTGTACGCGACAAATTTGTTAAAGTCAGCTGCCGAAACCTTCTTGAAATTCTCAACCTCCTCTAGATACGTACTCTCGTACTTGGCTATCTTTTCTGGGGAAATTTCAGAAGAAGTAGTATTATTATTCTTTGCGCTACCGATGACACTTAGCGCATACGAAGCAACAAAAGTCCCCACCATAACGATAGCAATCGCACTTATAATAATACGTTGCCTTAAACTTGTTTTTAACTCCTTTTCATCCATAATATACTTATTATAGCACAAAAAAGACCCCTTCTTAAGGGTCTTTTTTGTTTTACTCAACTTCTTTTGAAGCAGGCTTTTTAAGAATTTCTACTTTCTTAAATGAGCCACCAGCTTTTTTGATTGCTTCTACCGCAGTTTTTGAGGCAAATTGCGTCTCAAGATCAATCTTTGCAGTTAATTCACCACGGGTGATGATTTTAACTTTTACATACGGATTAGAAATCAAATTATTGTCAGCTAATGTAAAGTTATCGACTTTGCCTTTCAAATCATTCAAGCGATCAGTATAAACTACCTCTGCTTTAGCATGGAAAGACTTAAAGCCTTTAAGTTTTGGCACGGCTTGCATAATTGCACGCTGACCGCCCATGAAGCCTCTTGGCATTTTGCTGTGGCCAGTACGAGCTTTCTGCCCTTTAGTACCACGCCCAGCAGTCTTACCTTGACCAGCCGAAATACCGCGGCCTTTCCTAGAAGGGCGAGTATTCCTATTGACTACTAAATCATTATACTTCATTACTTATTCTCCTTCTTGGCAGCAGCTTTCTTTGAAGTGGCCTTCTTGGCTACTGTCTTTTTTGGGGTTTCAGCTTTTGCTGCTTTGGTCACCTTCTTGACTTCAGCCGTCTCCTTAGTTTCAACAGCTTTTACTGCCTTAGCTGGCTTTTCTGCCTTGACGCTTTGCTCACCTCTGGTCCATTCGCTACGCGGAACCTGAGCACGAAGACCTTCGACTACAGCATAGGCAATGTTCACCTTATTAGTGGAACCAAGCGATTTGGAAATCAAATTCTTTACACCGGTAAGGCCCATGATTGAACGGACCGTACCACCAGCAATAATACCGGTACCAGGAGCAGCTGGTTTCATAAGTACATCTGCACCAGTAACCTTAGTACGAGTCTCGTGGCAAATCGTCTCGCCATCCATATTGAAGGTAATCATAGATTTCTTTGCTTTTGAAGTAGCTTTAGCTACAGCGGTCGTCACATCATTGCCCTTAGCGACACCGATACCGACCTTATTTTTGTGATTACCGATAGCGACGAGAGCTTTGAAACGCATACGGCGACCACCGGCCACTGTACGAGATACTCTATCTACAGCAATCGTAATCTCATCAAATTCCTTTGGCGCATCATTAGTCTTCACACGATCGCGACGATTACGACGATCAAGCTTACGGCCAGCAATATCACGAGTCTCTTTCGATGCCGCAACATTGTCTTCCATCTTGAGCGTGCCGGATTTATTGATTACTCTTGGTGCTTTTTCAGCAATATTCTTTTCAGATTCTGGCATACTAGAACTCCAATCCTTCCTTGCGAGCAGCGTCAGCGAGTGCAGACATTCTACCAGCATATAGTTTAGCTCCGCGGTCAAAGACTACTTTTGAAATCTTTGCAGCTTTTGCCTTTTTAGCGATTTCAGTACCAATCTTTGCGGCTTTTTCGGTCTTATTGCCGGTCATCTTAGCACCGACTGTGGTTGCATAAGCAAGCGTAGCTTTCTTATCGTCATCGATAATTTGCGCAGTAATATGTAGGTTCGAAAAATGAACCGAAAGACGTGGACGATCGCTCGTACCATGAATCTTCGCGCGGGTTCTTGCCGCTCTAAATACCTTATTCATTATTTCTTCCCTGCCTTTCCAGCCTTGCGAATGATTACTTCATCAACATATTTGATGCCTTTGCCCTTATATGGTTCTGGCTTCTTAAGGCTGCGGATTTCAGCTGCTACCTGGCCGACTTTTTGCTTGTCGATGCCAGAAACAGTAATTTCCATTTTATTAGTAGTAAGCTGTACACCTTCTGGAGCTTTGTATTTCACCGGATGTGAAAAACCGAGGGCCATTTCAATTTCTTGGCCACCACCAGAAAGGCGAAAACCTACACCATTAATTTCTAGCTTTTTTTCGTAACCTTTGGTTACGCCAACAACGGCATTATTTAAAAGTGCACGTTGTAGACCGTGCCAAGCACGGGATTTTGGCTCATCATCCTCACGGGTGACAATAGCCTGAGTGCCTTCGACAGAAACTTTTGTCTTTGGCTGAACCGGAACGATGAGCTGACCTTTAGGCCCAGCGACAGTAATCTCTTTGTCGCCGACCGTAATTGTCACTCCCGCCGGAACTTCGATGGGTTGTTTTCCGATACGACTCATATTTTTCCTTTAGTTTAATATCCCTACCATTATAGCATATTCTCTTAAAAAAGTAAACAAAAAGACCACCCTAAAGTGGTCTTTTTGGCCATAAAAGCTTATTTGCGTTTTACAGATACAACCGACCCGACGAATGCAAACACTGCACCGGCAAGTATTACTACCGCAATTCCAATATTGGAACTCCCTCCCGCATAGGTAAAGATACCAGTATTTGGGGAAAGAAGCTTATTTAGCATTGCTGCGCTAGTGAACTGAGTATTTGATGCCATAACACCATAATTAGAAAAGTGTGATGTTTTAAATGTAATATTATAAAGCTCGTTAACTTCATCATATTCTACCTTAATCGGGTCAAAATACTCTTTAATATCGCCGTTTTCGTCAAGATAAACAATCTGGAAATAATCGAAATTCCCACCAATCGTCTTCTTGTCAACCACGATCATTACCGTGACTTCGTTATCTTTGACCGGAACGACATTATCAGATGCGTCATAAGCCGTCACGTCAACTACAACCTTAAGTTCCTTATTATTGGATTGAGATTCAGCAATAGGCTTCACTTCAATCTTAATGTGATCAGCACCCTCGACCGGATTTTTGAATTCGGCCATTGCTGTCATATAAGTATCAGTCCCCTCATCATAGACATATGACTCGCCACTTTCAAGCGCATCGGCTACGGTAATCATGACTTCTGCTGACGCAGAATTGCCATTTGTATCATGAGCAGTAATTATGACTTTGCCACTCCCAGCTTTTATACCGCTACAAGTAACTTTTGTCGGATCTTCTTTGTAATCTTTACTTCCACCAACAGATTCCATCCAGCAACTTGTAAACGGTGAACTACCTAGTGAACCATTACCGTTAAAATCTTCCGGAATACCGCTAATCCAAGATACATTTTTGATATCAAAATCTTCTGGACCATAAGTCACATCAAACGTAACCTTACCGCCCTTATTTATCTTAGCAGAATCCGCGCTAAGGCTAATAGTCCTTAATGCTACTGCAGCTGGAGTTGAAGGCTCTTCGCTTGACGTAGAAGTCGATTTAGTTACTTCTACGAGAACCGTTTTACTAACAGAGAAATCAGAAGAAACCATAATTTCAACACTACCAACGGAAACACCCGTTACAACACCAGCGTCGGAAACAGTAGCAACATCCGTATCTTTAGAAGTATAAGAGAAACCAGATGGAGTATAACCACTTGGCTCTACCTCTGGAGAAATCGTAATTGTGCTACCAACTTCTACTGATGCGCTTGCATTAACAGAAAAGTTAAATGCGCTGACCTCAAATTTCCCAGAGTTATTTTCAACAGAGACATAACCGTCTTTAAGTGCATTAATTTCAACGAATTGTTCACCATCCCAATATGTTGCTTTTGTTGGATTTACGGTAAATGTACCACCTCCAACTATTCCTGAGTTCAATGTATCATATTGGCCAACTACACCATTAATGTTGCCGCCAACAATTTCCATCGAAGTATTACCACTAAAGTTTATAACGGCCCAGCCGCCATCATAAGCATTAATCGTACCACCAGAAATGCTGATTGTACTGTTTTGGTTCTCAATGTTACCAATCGTACCAGCCCATTTGCCAGCATTATTAGTAAATGTACCACCATTAATCTCAATTAAACCACTACCATCAGCTGAAATTGCATTATATGGGCCATTTTGAACAAATGTACCACCATTAATAGCGGTTGAACCAGTTTGGTTGACCACTACAGCAGACCATTTATTGGTAGCAGTATTATTAGCAGTATATTGACCATCATTAATAGT
This sequence comes from uncultured Candidatus Saccharibacteria bacterium, assembly GCA_947306055.1. Taxonomy (GTDB): domain Bacteria; phylum Patescibacteriota; class Saccharimonadia; order Saccharimonadales; family Saccharimonadaceae; genus Nanosyncoccus. The sequence goes on from CAMZFK010000001.1 coordinate 30,366, forward strand.
CAACTCGCCACCATTGTTAAGTACTACTGGAGCATATGCAGCGCCATCTACAAGTGTAGCAGCACCCGCAAAAGTACCATTCTCGATAGTCAAAACACCTTCGTTTGCAATCATTGGCACCGACGAACCAGCAATTTGCCCTACGCTACCATTACCAGTAATAGTAAGCGTACCTTTGTTCCAAATTGTCGAACAACCAGTTACGCCGTTAGTTAATGTATGTCCGTCAAGATTGAGCGTATAATTTTCGCCGTCTTCAATGACGAAGCATGATGATACGTCGTCGACCAATGTTATTATGCCATCCTGTGCTGCCGGTCCACCATCAAAAGAAAACGCGCCAACATTGGCGACGCCTAGAACCGACGGAGCAAGCATAGTAGCAGCTGCAATACCATATCGCAGTCTTTTCATAATATCACTCCTTCCTTAATATTATTAATCTGAATTATACTACCGGTCTAAATTATGTCAACCTTAAGTATTTTTGACAACAAAAACTCACCCCTGCTTTTGGCAAGGGTGAGCCACCATATATAATATATGATTACCAAACCTTTACAAGGATTTCCCCGCCAAGTCCAGCCTTTTTGGCTTCACGACCAGTCATAAGACCATGAGACGTAGATACAATTATTGCACCACGACCAGATTTTATAACTGGAAGTTCTGCGGCTGCCGAGTAAACACGGCGACCTGGCTTAGAAACTTTTGTGATTTCATTAATCTTAGCTGCCATGCCTGGCTCATTGATTTTTACATGAATCATTGCGCGAGGCTTGCCGTCGACTAATTCAAATGAAGACAAATATCCGTTTTTTGTCAAAATCTCGATTACTGCTAATTTGAGCTTAGAAGTAGGGACGAGAATTTCATTTTTGCCAACCATCACTGCATTACGAATGCGGGTAATGAGGTCTGCAACTTGATCAGTAGATTGTAATGACATATTTTCTCCTTTCTCCTACCAGCTACTCTTTGTTACACCAGGGATTTCACCTTTAGAGGCTTTTTCCCGGAAGTTAATACGTGATAAACCAAAACGGCGCATATAGCCACGTGGACGACCATCAAGCATGTCGCGATTCTTAAGGCGCGTCACTGAGGCATTACGTGGTAATTTCTGTAGACCTTCAAGGTCGCCAGCCGCCTTTAGCTCATCTCGCTTAGCTTTATATTTTTCATACATTTTGCGACGCTTTTCGTCGCGAAGTACTGCAGATTTCTTTGCCATCTTACTTGCCCTCCTTCTCGAATGGCATTCCAAAGAGTTCTAGCAATCTCAAACTTCCTTCCTTTGAACCATTTTTAATAATAAATGTTACTTCTAGGCCATGTAAGACCGCTGCATCCTCAAATGTAATCTCTGGGAAAACAGTTTGTTCCTTAAGACCAAGATTATAATTACCCTGTTTATCAAACGCAACGCGAGACACGCCGTGAAAATCACGCACATGTGGCAAAGCGATATTGATTAAACGATCAACGAATTCATACATCTTATCGTTGCGAAGAGTGGTAAGATACCCAACCGGGGCACCCATACCTTTACGAATCTTAAAGGTAGCGATAGACTTCTTTGCAAGACGCGAAGTCGCTGCCTGACCAGTAATCTTCGCCAAGGTAAGCTCTACTGTCTCAGTAAATTTCTTATCTTCGCGTTTTTTGCCTACACCAGACGATACAACTACTTTCTTTAGTTCTGGTACTTGGTTGATATTCTTTAGCCCAAGCTCCTTCATCAGCTTAGCTTTTAGCTCACTGTTATATAGAGCCTTGAGGCGTGGTTGTGCTTTAGTAGCAGCCGTTTTCTTTTCCGCCATTATTTAGCTCCTTTCTTGGCCTTAGTAGATTTACCAGCTTTAACAGCTTCGGCTTCTTTTACTACTTTTAAATTAGACATGTCAATGCCGAGATGAATCGTCTTCTTACCACCATTAGGATTCATATAAGTCTTCTTCATGTGGCGTTCAACTATGCCGATTCCTTCAAGCATTGCTTTGCTATTCTTGCGATCAATCTTTACGATTTTTGCCTCTTTGCCTTTATTATCACCAGCAAGTATTAATACGGTATCATTGACTTTCATTATAGTACCTCCGGTGCAAGGCTAATAATTTTTGCAAAACCAGCATCACGAAGTTCCCTAGGAATTGGGCCAAAGACACGCGTACCTTTAGGGGTCTTATCTTCGTTTACGAGTACTGCTGCGTTTTCGTCGAAACGAATGGTAGAACCATCCGGACGACGAATTGGTGCTACAGTACGAACGATTACTGCTTTTACTACTGCTTTTTTCTTTACGTTGCCAGTAGGAGACGCATCCTTAACCGAACAAGTTACGATGTCGCCTACATGTGCATACCGAGCCCTAGTACCACCAAGTACGCGGATTACTCCAAGCTCTTTAGCGCCACTATTGTCGGCAACCTTTAGTCTAGTTTCCTGCTGGATCATCGATGTCCTCCTTTAATTCTACCGTGCCATGCGACTTCTCGAGAACTTTTACCAAAGTATAAGCTTTGGTCTTCGAGAGAGGTCGAGTAGCAGCAATTTCTACACGATCGCCCATCTTTGCTTCGTTCTTTTCATCGTGAGCAGTATATTTACGAGTTTTCGTGTACTGTTTACGATAGAGCGGATGAGTTTCACGGTTTACCGTTGCAACGGTAATGGTCTTATCACGCTTATCGGAAGTCACTACCCCAACTAATGTGTGTGCCATATTAAAACTCCTCTTTCTTTATAATTTTACATTTCACTGGCAATTTATGCGATGCAAGCCTCAAAGCCTCTTTAGCTTGTTCTTCTGCCACATCTGCGATTTCAAACATCACAGTGCCAGCTTTCACCTTAGCAACATAGAATTGTGGCTCACCTTTACCAGAACCCATTTTTACATCAAGTGGTTTCTTGGTTACAGGTGTGTGTGGGAAAATCCTAATCCAGATTTTGCCGCCACGTTTGATGTAACGAGTGATTGCCTGACGGGCTGCCTCAATCTGACGAGAGTTGATACGCTCGTTGTCAAGGGACATAAGACCGTAGTCACCAAACGCTACAGTATTGCAACGAGTTGCAATGCCTTCATTTTTACCTTTGCGAACCTTGCGGTGTGCAGTTTTTCTTGGAAGTAAAATAGCCATAATTATTTCTCCCCCTTATAAATCCAGACCTTTACGCCAACGATACCTGCAATAGTTGGAGCATGATGACAATAGAAATCGATATCTGCTCTCAAAGTATGTAGAGGCACTGAACCTTCGATAAACTTCTCACGGCGGCTCATTTCAGCGCCATTCAAACGACCAGCTACCTCAATACGTACGCCCTTCGCGCCAGCGTTCATCGTAGACTGAAGAGCAGTCTTTACTGCGCGACGGAAATTCATACGCTTACCAAGTTGGAAACCAATATTCTCAGCTACAAGTTTTGCATTAAGCTCTGGTTTTTTAACTTCTTCTACATTAATTCTTACTGGACCATCGATGATTTTTTCAAGATCTTTCTTGAGTTCATTGATACCAGCGCCTTGTTTGCCAATTACTGCACCAGCTTTTGCGGTTAAAATCGTAACCGTGGTGAGATTGGCCGAACGCTCAATATTGATTCGTGCAATCGTAGGACGACTCTTAAATCGATCTTCGATCAGATCACGAATCTTTGCATCTTCCACCAACCAATGGCGAAAATCAGACTTTCTCGTAAACCATTTCGAGGTCCAATCTTTGCTAACTTGGAGACGGTAAGATAATGGATTAACCTTCTGACCCATGTTACTTTTTCTCCTTTTCAGCCGTCTCAGCCTTTTCTGCAGTAGCGGCTTTCTTTACTTTTTCTTCGCCGGCGACCTCGACGAAAATATTACTACTAATCTTCTCAAATGGTAATGCGCGACCTCTTGAAGCTGGTACATAACGACGCATTCTCGTACCGCTTGTTACGAAAATCCTTGCAATTCTTATCGTTTTTGGATCAATCGAGACCTTTGAATTGTTGATAAGGTTTGCATTTGCGGATTCTACGGCTTTCAAAACTGCTCTTGCGGCACGGCGTGGCGTATTCTCTAGAATAACTACTGCGTCAGATACATATCTATCACGAACCAATGATGCAACAATGTTAGTCTTGCGTGGTTGAGAATCGATACCTTTTTCATAAGCATGTGCAAAATGTGTTGTCATGATTAATTACCTCCCTTAGCTGCAGCAGCTTCGGCAGCTTTTTTACCACCATGGCGCTTAAATTTACGAGTTGGCGCAAATTCACCAAGTTTGTGACCTACCATATTTTCTGATACGAAAACAGGCACATGAACTCTACCATTGTGAACAGCAATCGTTCTACCGACCATTTCTGGAGAAATTGTCGACTGGCGAGCCCAAGTCTTAATCACAGTGCGATCCGAGGTGTCAAGAGCGGCAACTTTTTTCGCGAGTTTGTAGTCTACAAATAGACCTTTCTTAAGACTCCGAGACATTATTTCCTCTTTCCTTCGTGGCGACTGCGCACGATCATTTTATTAGTTTTCTTATTATGGCGCGTACGGTAGCCAAGAGTGAGTTGACCCCAAGGCGTACGTGGCGCTTTACCTGAACCATGGCGACCACCATCACCACCACCGTGTGGGTGATCTGTAGCATTCATCACAACACCACGAACCGTTGGGCGGATGCCTTTACGGCGACGACGACCAGCGCTACCAATTTTTACGTTCTGATGTTGCAAGTTGGAAACTGTACCAATTGAAGCCTCGCAGGTAGCCAAAACTTTACGAACCTCACCAGATGGCATTCTAAGAGTGGCATAGCCGTCTTCTTTTGCCATAAGCTGTGCTGAGGCACCAGCTGCGCGCACCATCTGTGCACCACGACCTGGAGTTAATTCAATTGCGTAAACGAATGTACCTACTGGAATATTCTCGAGTGGTAAGCGGTTAGAATCTTCTACTTCCTCTTCGCAAGTCTTAAAAGTAGTCCCACGAGTCATCTTCGTGTCAGCAAGTACATAGTAATAAGTACCATTTTGGTCTTTTACTCTTGCAATACGTGCTGAGCGATTTGGATCGTACTCAATCTCTTCCACGGTAAGAGTAAGACCCTTTGGTAAATTATAGCTAATAATACGATAATGGCGCTTGACGCCTCCACCACGATGACGTACGGTAATACGACCTTGGTTATTTTTACCCGCCCGTTGCTTCTTGGCAGCTAAAAGCGACTTCATTGGCTTATTGGTCGTAATTTGATCATAATCCTCAGTCGTCTTCTGACGCTGCGCCGGCGTAATTGGGCGATATGCTTTAATACCCATTATTTATTCTCCTTACCTGCTTTCTTGTCTGCTTTTGCTTCCTTAGCCTTAGCATCCTTTGCGCTGGTTTTATTATCTTCTGACTGCTCTTCAAATACCTTGATAGAGTCGCCTTCTTTCAAAGTAACGTATGCATACTTTTTATCCTGACGATGGGTAATACCTGGGTAAGCATGTTTACCTTTAGAAAACTTCGTTTTCTTACCGTCGCGAATCAAAGTTCTTACATCCGTCACTGTCACGTTAAATTCTTTTTCTACAAGTTTAGCAATTTCTTGCTTGCTCATTCCTACCTTTACAGGAAATACATAAGTACGCTTAGTCTGTTCAAAGTAACTTTTTTCGGTAGCACGAGGCTCAAGAATATTTAACTTAATTTTTGCATCATCTTTAGCCATGTTACTTCTCCTCTCCCTTTAGCCATTCGGTAGTAGCCTTCAAGCCTGCTTCAGTAAACACAATCACATCTGCGTTCATAATGTCAAAGACGTTAAGATATGTAGATTTTACAAGTTTCACATAGCAGATATTGTTCGTAGAGCGTAAAACTTCTGGAGTCTTCTCTGCAACTACGGCAAGAATATTCTTACCATCAATCTTAAGATCTTTAGCAATTTTTACTGCATCTTTAGTTTTACCAGAAACTTTTACATCTGCTGGAAGGACAATGATGGCCTTCTCTGCATTCTTAATCGAAAGAGCTTGGCAAACTGCTTGGCGCTTTGCGGATTTGGAAATCTTCTTAGTGAAGTTCTCTTCACCAGTGCGACCAAAGGCCACACCACCATGACGCCAGATAGGGTTACGGGTTGAACCAAAACGAGCGCGTCCAGTGCCTTTTTGCTTCCATGGCTTTTTGCCACCACCACTCACTTCGCCACGTTTCAAAGTCTTTGCGTGAGAAGAACGAGAGTTAGCAAGATATGCATCATAAGCAAGCTTAATTAATTCATGGTTTTCTACGGAAAGTCCGAAAATGTCTTTATCTAAAGTAGCCATATTACTCCTTTCCCTCCACGGTCACGATTGCCTTCTTTGGACCAGGAACTGCACCTTTTAGACCAATCAAATTATTTGCAGCGTCAATGTAAGCTACAACTAGATTTTTTACGGTCACGGTGTCACTACCCATTCGTCCTGGCATCTTCTTGCCTTTGAAAACTTTTTGTGGGTACATCGAACCAATTGAGCCAACTTTTCTAATATCGCCCTTAAAACCGTGCGTATTACGAGACTCGTTGAAGTTCCAACGTTTTACCGTACCAGCATAACCTTTACCTTTGCTAGTACCAGTAACGGCGACCTTATCACCAAGTTTAAAGCTTTCAACTGTGAGTTGGTCACCCAATTTAATTCCCTCAGGAAGCTCGTCTACACGAAATTCCTTGAGAACTTTAGGGTTTATATTTTCACCAGCCTTTTTTACGTGGCCAGTCACCGACTTGCTCAGATTCCGACCTTGACCATACCCCACCTGCACAGCGTTATAACCATCGGTTTCGATAGTTTTAATCTGAGTCACTGCGCATGGGCCGGCTTGTAGTATCGTTACAGGAGTAACAACACCATCTTCGCCGATGATCTGGGTCATACCAATTTTGGTGCCGAGAATGACTTGCATATCTTGCCTTTCCTTTATTTTTTACACTTAAATAACTAGACTTTTAAGCTGGTTTCCAAGCTTTAAAAGCTTTAGACCTCGCCTTATGTCTAGATAACTACTTAATTCTAGCACACTTTTAACATTTTTTCAAGAGGTTTTTCACCAAAAATCAACGAAAAGCACTACTTTTTTATAGCAGTCTACACATCCGCAGAAGCTGGAGCCATCACATTTTTCAGCACGGCTCGCACAAATTGCCTCGAAAGGTATGTTTTTTGAAGGTCTGACCACTCTCCAGTACAGGTAACTAGCGACAACGCTTCTTTACCCGGCTCCGGAGAACGCATCGCTACACCCATATATTTATCAGATTGTTCTAGTGGCTTTTCTTCGTTAGAAAAGACAGCGTATTCAAAAATCTGTCCATCCCCACGCTCAATTTTTATCAAATCACCTTCTTCTAGTTTGTTCAAATCCCTGAAAACGCCATACTCGCTCGGTCCACCACTATGACCATCGATCAACAGCGTCCCGCCCTCGCCAGGCTTACCGGACTCCTTAAACCATCCAACATCAAAAATATTGTTTGGAGTCCCAAGCTCACCACTTGGAACAATTCCGACCGCAACAACCCTTGCATTATGAATCCCGAGCTTATCAATCGTTAAATATCTAGGCGCATCTGCCACCGCAGTATGGCTATTGATGTCTTCCTCGCTCGGGGCAGTCTCAATCAGAGTAGTTTTTTTTTGCTCTGAACTTATGCTTGGGACGCGCTCACTTCCTTCTTTCTCGCGGTAATAAGCATTCTCCCACACTGCAACGCGTATAAAGAATACTAAGGCCAAAACAATAGCCACCACCGCAGCGGAAAATTCTAAAATCTTGCGCCAGCCCTTAATCTTCAAGCTCATTTTTGAAATCGTCGTAAGTTATCATTAATGCTCTTGAATCTATCGACCTTAGGTTCTCTAGTGCCACCGTCACTACAATAAGAAGCCCCGTACCAGAAATCGAAAGCCCTTGCGGCGCGCCAGTCGCCAATATAAACACGTAGTCTGTCGCGAATGGCAACATTGCAATCACGCCAAGCGCTAAAGCACCAAACAAATCTAGACGATTTACGACTTTGCTTAAATATTTTGCCGTCTTAGCACCTGGACGGACACCCTCAATAAACCCGCCCTGTTTCTGTAAGTTGTCCGCAATCTCTTTGGTATTGAAGATAATTGAAGTATAAAAATACGTAAATACAAATACTAGCACAAAGTACATCGCTGGATAAACAAACCATTGACCAGTGATTCCGTCTGGGTACATTGTGCTAAAATTGCCAGCCGACGGCGCAGAAAATACCGTAATTAACGATTGTCCAAATTCATTACCAGCATCCACCGACACAATAACTTGCCCAATCAAGGCTGGGAGCGACAAGAAAGCCGTCGCAAAAATCACTGGGACCACACCGGCAGCAATCAATTTAATCGGCAAAATTGACCTAATACCACCATATGATGAATTCCCATGCACACGTTTTGCATAATTAATTGTAATAATTCTCTGCGCCTCGTTAAGCTTCACTAAGAAGTAAATTACTATCAGCAGTGCAATTCCAAATCCTAGAACAATCCAGAAAACCGTCGGATTTACAGGCAAATTCAGCCAGCCAAACAAACTCAAGCTACCCTCCGAAGTGTTAAAGAGGGCTGCACCAAGCGATGCCATAGTCGTAGGAAGCTGCGAGATGATCGAAGCGAAAATAATTGTAGAAATACCATTACCAATCCCCTGCTCAGTAATAAGCTCACCAAGCCACATCAATATCACAGATCCAGCCGTCATAGCCGTCACAGATAATACCCAGTCACCCGCCGTAGGGACAAACTCCGTAGCAATATTTGCAGAAATCGTCGTTTGATACAAAATAAAAATATATGCTACAGATTGGATAATCGCTAGTGGAACCGTAAGCATCCTAGTCCACTGATTAATCTTGCGACGACCAGATTCGCCATCGTTCGATAATTCTTCTAGTCTCGGAATAGCTTTTGTTAGAAGCTGAATAATAATCGAACCAGTAATGTACGGAGATAAGCCCACAAGAATAATGCTGAAGCCAGCAAGACCACCACCAGAAATTAAATTCAAGAAATTAGAAAAGTCCGACTTCTCAAGTAGGTTTGAGACAGCCTCTTTGAATGTAGCTGCGTCGCCCATAGGGACCGGAATTTGTGCGAGTAATCTGTATGCCACCACGATGCCAAGAATAATCATTATTCTTCTTAGCATATCTTTGTTCTTTAGGGATTTAAAAATAGTCTTGAAATGCATACATATAATATATCACACTTTAGGGTTTTTTAAAACAAAAATAGCCCCGATGAAGGGGCTATTTTTTGTTTTATTTTAGAGGTTTTCTAGATCCTCTTCCGTAGGAGATTTTGACTCTGGGGTTTCAAAATCCTCAATCGGGGCAACACCTGTCCCTACAGGAATCTTTCTACCAATAATCACATTCTCCTTCAAGCCACGGAGACGATCAACACGGCCATTGATAGCTGCGTTGATAAGTACGCGCGTGGTATCCTGGAATGAAGCGGCCGAGAGGAATGAATCTGAGAAGATTGAAACTTTCGTAATACCAAGTAGCAAGTTGGTGTACGTTGCTGTCTTCTTGCCTTCAGCCTCAAGTCTAGCGTTTTCGGCTGCAACTGCTGCCATGGAGGTAATATCACCAGAGACAAATTCCGAATCGCCAGGCTCATTAATCTGGACTCTTGAGAACATTTGACGAACCAAGATTTCAAGATGCTTTGGCGAAATCTCATGGCCCTGTGCAGAATAAACCGAAAGAACATCATTCATAATGTAGCGTTCAGTCTCTTCTATGCCTTTATAGCGCAATAAATCTTGCAAGTTCAAAGAACCAGTTGTTAGTCTATCACCAGCCTTAACCGTATCATTAGACTTCACTACTAACTCTGCATCACCAGGGATTTCAACTCTAGAAGAAGATGTAGCCGAAGGAACCAAGATGATAGCATCTTTTACCAGCTCTACTATACCTTCAGCCTTAGCCTTAACAGCAGGCTTATCGCCACTCTTTCTGATAAGTGTCGTACCGTTTTTAACAGTCTCGCCATCCTTCACGGCTGGCTCGCGACCTTCAAGTTCGATACGGATTGTGTCACCAGATTGTGGATTAATCTGAACCACATAGTGACCATTATCTTCCCAGACCTCTACCACGCCATCACATGGAGATACGAAGGCTTGACCTTTCGGAGCTCTAGCCTCAAGAAGCTCTTCGACACGAGGAAGACCTCTAGCAATTGCACCAGAACCTGCCACGCCTGAACCATGCTTAGTATCAAGTGTAAGCTGAGTACCAGGTTCACCGAGAGATTGAGCAGCAATTACGCCTACTGGTTCATTTGCAGCTACAAGTTCGCGCGTCGACATGTCTACGCCATAAGCCTTACGAGGAATACCCTCTACTGCAGTAGTAGATAGAATCGACTGAATCTTAATTGCTGAAATGTTATCGTCAGCCTCAATCTGCTCAGCTACATCCTTAGTGATAAGTTCATCCGCTTCAAGATAACCTGGCACAGCCTCTGCCGTATAACGGCCAGCAATTCTTGCAGCAAATCCAATACCAGAAAGCTCAGTTTCATACTTATAAACAGTAAAGCCTGGATCCTCTGCTTCTTCGTCAGTCGTAAATACATCCTGAGACACATCTACGAGACGACGGGTAAGGTAACCAGAGTCTGCAGTACGAAGTGCCGTAGACACCTGACCCTGACGTGCACCTCGGGTCGCAATGAAGGACTCGAGCGTGTTAAGACCTTTCTTGTACGAAGACTTAACTGGAAGCTCGATTTCATTGTTGTTGATATCCACCATGATACCGATCTCTGCCGAAGCGAGCTTGATATTAGAAATATTACCACGAGCACCGGAGTTAACCATCACTGCGATATCAGTATCCATCTCAGCGAGTTTGCTCTGCAAAAACTCTGAAATCTTTTTGTCGATATCACGCCAGTTAGCAATCGTCAGTTTATAACGCTCGTCATCGGTCATCATACCTTCGTTGTATTGTTGCTGAATAAGAGCTGTCTTTGCATCGCCTTCCGCGATAAAGTCATCAATCTCATCGTAAGTAGGGTAGTCATCCTTCGCCGTCGAGATTGAAGCGATTGTCTCATACTCAAACGCTAGATCCTTCAAGTCATCTGCAGTTTTAACCATTACTTCTGCGCCGTACAAATCAAAGATATTGGCCATCACTTTGGAAAGATGCTTCTTGGTCTGTACAGAGTTATCATATGGATAGTCCTTTGGCAAAATCTCATTGAAGATAACACGCCCAAGCGTAGTATCACGAATTTCCTTCTTCGCAAATACACGAATTGGAGTCTGGAGAGCAATAATCCCTTGGTCATAAGCCATTTCTGCTTCGTATACAGAAGAAAATGCCTTAGGATCGCCTTGATCGGTGCCAGGTTTATCGTAGGTAAGATAATAAGCGCCCAAAACCACATCCTGGTAAATAGCGAGTACTGGCGAACCATCGGCTGGCTTCAAAAGATTCTTGGAAGCAGACATAAGTTCACGCGCTTCTGCCTGTGCAGCATCAGAAAGTGGTAGATGTACAGCCATCTGGTCACCATCGTAGTCGGCGTTGAAGCCTGATGCTACGAGTGGGTGAAGTTTAATTGCCTTACCATCGATAAGTCTTGGCTGGAATGCCTGAACGGACAAACGGTGAAGCGACGGAGCACGGTTGAGAAGTACGTATTTACCCTTAATCACCTCGTCTAGTGCATCCCAAACAGCAGTCTCCTTAGCTTCAATCAATCTAGAAGCTGCACGGATGTTATTTGCGTATTCATTTGAGATAAGCCAAGAGATTACGAATGGCTTAAATAGCTCAAGTGCCATCTGCTTTGGAAGGCCACATTCATTAAGCTTTAATTCTGGGCCTACCACAATTACTGAACGACCAGAGTAGTCAACGCGTTTACCGAGAAGGTTCTGGCGGAAACGTCCTTGCTTACCTTTGAGGAGATCCGACAAAGATTTAAGTTTACGACGACCGTTCGCGGTATTTGCGCCGTGAGAACCATGTGCAGCCGAATTATCAATAAGAGCATCTACTGCTTCCTGAAGCATGCGCATTTCATTACGGCAAATGACTTCTGGAGCATTGAGCTCAAGCAACTTCTTTAAGCGATTGTTACGATTAATTACGCGGCGATATAGGTCATTTAAATCAGAGGTAGCAAACCTACCGCCAGGAAGTGAAATCATCGGACGAAGATCTGGTGGAATCACTGGAATTACGGTCAAAATCAAATCTTCAGGCTTAATTCCTGCAGCCTGCATGCCCTCAAGCGTCTTAAGGCGCTTTTGAATCTTCTTCTCTTTTTGACCGCTAGCATTTTTACATTCTTCATGTAGAGTGCTAATCAATTTATCGAGGTCGATTTCATCAAGCATCTTCTTGACCGCAGTCGCACCCATCTCTACAGTAATCAATTCTTCGTATTCTTCAGGCAAATTACGATAATCTACCTCAGAAATTACGCCACCTTTCTTAAATGATTCTAGAGTAGCTTTACGAGAATTATAATCACTCTCAAGCTCACTAAGCTCTTCTGTCTGTTTCTCTGCTAAGGCTTTTACATCTGCACCCTCTTCTTTAGATTCCTTCTCATAACGAATTCTAATCGCTTCACGAGCTGCAATCGTCTGATTCTCTAAATCGCTAAGCGCTTTAGCAATCTCATCACTCTTAGCATCAGTAATTAAATATGTTGCAAAATAAACAACTTTTTCGATATTCTTCACTGTTACGTCAAGAAGCAAAGATAAAGCAGATGGGATACCACGCATAAACCAAATATGTGCCACTGGCGCAGCAAGCGCAATGTGTCCCATACGTTCACGACGAGTGATTGACTTGGTGACAAGATTTCCCTCTTTGTCTACCGCCGCTTCACGACTTCTTACACCTTTTAGCTTAGAATCATGCGGGTTAATATCTTTTGTTGGACCGAAAATCCTTTCACAGAACAAACCATCACGTTCTGGTTTTTGAGTTCGGTAATTAATAGTTTCTGGCTTCGTTACTTCACCATAACTCCAATTCAAAATGTCATCGCGGCTAGCTACCGACAAACGAATAGAGTCAAAATCTGAAGCAGAGATAAAATTATCCATCCACGCCATATTAGAACTCCTCTCCGAGGTCGATTGTGCCTTCATCGAGTTCCTCCTCGACTTCGACATCTTCATCATCGCCCTCTGTTATTTCGATACCTTCATCCGCCATCATCGCTGCAGCCTCATCTTCATCGAGATCCACAATCTCAGGCTCGGTATCTCTCTTATGTTGATCATATATTGATTGATCATCTTTTGATCTTTCAATTTCACGAGAAGTCTTTTCGATCACGTCGCCAGCGTCAGCTGACTCACCATGATCAAGAAGGTCAACTTTAAGACCAAGACCCTGAAGCTCTTTTACGAGCACGTTAAAGCCTTCTGGGAGCTTCGGTCCTTCAATCGGTTCATGTTTAATAATTGCTTCGTATGCTTTTGCGCGTCCATAGACATCATCAGATTTAATCGTGAGCATCTCTTGGAGAGTAGTAGCAGCACCGTAAGCTTCAAGTGCCCAGACCTCCATTTCCCCGAAGCGCTGACCACCATTTTGTGCTTTACCACCAAGTGGCTGCTGAGTGACCATCGTATAAGGACCCGTAGAACGAGCATGAATCTTGTCTTCCACCATGTGGTGAAGCTTAAGCATATGCATCACGCCTACGGAAGTACGCTCTTCAAATGGCTCGCCGGTAAGACCATCGAATAGTTGGATACGACCATCACGATCATAGCCAGCCTTTTCGAGCTCGTCAGAAATCTTTTCGTCTGGTACACCGTTGAATGATGGGGTAGCAACCTTATAGCCAAGAGCACGAGCTGCCATACCAAGGTGAGTTTCGAAAAGCTGACCGAGGTTCATACGTGAAGGTACGCCCATCGGTGAAAGCACTACATCAATTGGAGTACCATCAGCCATGAATGGCATATCTTCCACTGGGAGTACACGGGATACCACGCCCTTATTACCGTGGCGCCCCGCGAGCTTATCGCCTACGCCAATCTTACGCATTTCAGCTACAAAGATCTTTATTTGCATTATTACGCCAGCTTTTAATTCATGACCTTGCTCACGCGTATAGATACGAACGTCTACCACTTTACCGGTTGAAGACCCGTTCATTCGCACTGAAGTATCACGTACATCCTTTGCCTTTTCACCAAAGATTGCACGGAGAAGTCTTTCCTCAGAGCTGAGCTCTTGTTCACCCTTAGGCGTAATCTTGCCAACGAGAATGTCGCCGTTTTTAACTTCAGAGCCAACCGTTACGATACCATCTTCACCAAGATGGCGAAGCGAATGCTCGGAAACGTTTGGAATATCACGCGTTACCTGTTCTGGCCCAAGTTTAGTTTCGCGTACCTCGACATCAAAATCCTTAATGTTGATCGATGTTAAAGTATCATCTTCAACTAGACGATTAGAAATTACGATTGCATCGTCCATGTTGTAGCCACGCCATGGCATAAACGCCACAAGGAGATCACGACCAAGCGCAAGCTCACCATCATTTATGGAAGCACCTTCTATGAGAGTGTCGCCTTTTTTAACTTTCTGACCACGAGCCACTACTGTGCGCTGGTTGTAGCAACGATCGTCATTGGTTTTTTCGAAATGTTGGAGTTTGTATTCTTTGTCACCACCTTTTTCGTAGGTTACAATTACAGACTCGCCATCGGCTTTCTTTACCGTACCATTACCTTCAGCCATTACGAGCTGAGATGTATTTTTAGCAACTTCACCCTCAATGCCAGTACCGACAATCGGATTGTCCTGGCGAAGAAGCGGCACTGCCTGCTTCTGCATTGCGCAGGCCATGAGAGAACGGTCGACACGGTTTTTCTCTACGAATGGAATAAGTGATGCTGATACACCCAAAATCTCTTTATGTGCAGCATCGATATGGGTTACCTTAGAAGCTTCTACCTGTGCTGGCGCACCATGGACCCTAGCAGATACCCAATCTTCTACAAATTTACCATCTTTATCTAGTTTTACTGAAGCATCAGCGATAATCTTATCCTGCTCAGTATCAGCATCCATATATACAACTTCGTCGGTCACCTTACCATTTTTAACTACGCGATATGGAGCTTCAATAAACCCATATTCATTGATGCGTGCATAGGTTGCAAAGTTAAGCACGAGACCCACGTTACCGCCTTCTGGAGTTTCTACGGTACAAATACGACCATAGTGAGTAGGGTGTGCGTCACGCACATCGAACCCTGCGCGTTCGCGAGTAAGACCACCAGGACCCATAGAGCTTAGACGGCGCTTGTGTGCAAGCTCTGAGAATGGGTTAACTTCATCCATTAATTGTGAAAGTTGTGATGTCGAGAAGAACTCTTTCACCGCTGCCACTACTGGGCGAGAATTCAAAAGCTGTGACGGTGTCACTTCTTCCAAATTTGCCATCGACATACGATCTAGAATATTGCGCTGTAAACGCAACATGCCTAGACGGAATTGTCTTTGTACCAATTCGCCTACAAGCTTCACGCGACGATTGGATAGAGAGTCGATGTCATCTGCTGGCTCACCAGTATTATTAAGACGAATAATCTCAGAAACAATCGCAATTACATCTTTCATCTGCAAAGTACGATGTTCTGCGTCGTTTGGCGTATCAAACCCAAGTCTTCTGTTCATCTTGAAACGACCGACATTTGAGTAATCATAACGCTTTGGATCAAAGAACATTCTCTCAATCATCGATTTAGCATTCTCGACAGTAGCAAGATCGCCTGGACGAATCTTACGATAAACCTCAAGGAGAGCTTCACCTTGCGTAGAAGTCGTATCCTTTTCCAAAGTAATATCAATATACTTCTTTTCACCATTGTCGACAGCACTGAAAGCTTCTTTGATTTCAGTTTTACCCATACCTAGTGCACGCAAAAATGTCGTGACTGGAATCTTACGGCGACGATCAATCTTGACCGAGATCAAACCGTTAGCGGCGGTTTCAAATTCAAGCCAAGCACCACGGCCTGGAATAACCTTTGCACCATACAAACGCTTAACGCCAGCATTCTCAACAGTGAACAATACACCAGCTGAACGAATAAGCTGTGAAACAATTACGCGCTCAGTACCATTAATAATAAAAGTTGCGCGATCAGTCATCCATGGATAATCACCGAAGTAAATATCCTGCTCTTTCTTCTCGCCAGTTGTTTTGTTTTCGAGCTCAACCAAAACATGGAGCGGAGCTTCATAAGTAGCTAAATTATATTTAGCATCTTTTTCAGACTCCTTTGGCTCTTTAAAGTAATAATCTTTGAAACGGAGTGAAAGCTTCTGGCCGGTATAATCGTCGATTGGATTCAACTCAGCAAAAACTTCCCTCAGTCCATTTTTGACAAAGTCTTCCCATGAATCCTTTTGATGTGCAATCAAATCAGGAATTGGGAGGGCTTGGTCACCTTCGGTGAAAAACACACGTTCACCGGACTTTGGTTTTGTAGCCATTCTACCTCTTAATTTTATTAGTGTTATTAGTATCTTTTTGGCAACCCAAAACACCACATAACTCCTCTTGTGATGTGAATTACCTCAGCGCCGAAGATTACTGCCCAGTCCCCCTTGGAAAGTCGCTAGCTCCCTAAGATTACAAAAACAAGGCACACTACTTCTTAATACTATTTTAGCCTGTCACCGTTAAAAAGTCAATCACTTTTTTTATTTTTTGCATCATTTTGTGATATAATAAAAAAGACCATATTTAGATTTATCTAACACCTCACACAAATGTATGATATCCTCCATCCGGAGGATATTTACATATCACTAACTTTCAAGATATGCATCAATAAACCCATCAATCTTACCATCCAAAACTGCATCTGGGTCGGTCTCCTCGTAGCCAGTCCGCGTATCTTTCACTAATTTGTATGGCTGCAAAACATAATTTCTAATCTGTTGTCCCCAGCCTGCCGACTCGCCTGCGCGCAGTTCCCCAATCGTCGCCGCGTGCTGCTCCAGCTGCATTTGCACCAATTTACCACGCAAAATCTCCATCGCTTTTTCCTTATTTTGGAGCTGACTACGCTCATTTTGAATCGCCACCACGGTATTAGTCGGGAGATGCGTAATCCGCACCGCCGAATTCGTAGTATTGACCGACTGCCCACCGTGCCCACCGCTATGGTACACATCGATACGCAAATCTTTGTCATCAATCACCACTTCCGTATCGGCCTTAATCACCGGCAAAACTTCCACGAGCGCAAACGAAGTTTGGCGCAAATAGTTTGCATTAAACGGCGAAAGTCGCACTAGGCGATGTACGCCGTGCTCGGATTTTAGCCGCCCATAAGCATGTGGCCCGCTCACCTCATAGACCGCGGTCTTAATCCCCGCCTCTTCGCCCGGAGTTTTTTCAATCAAAGCCGCCTTAAACCCATTTTTCTCAAAAAATCTCAAATACATCCGCTCAAGCATCGCCGCAAAATCCATCGCCTCTGTGCCGCCGGCACCAGAAGTAATCCTAAGAATCACGCCCTTATCGTCATATTTACCAGTAAAACGTAGAGCTTTTTTAAGATTGTCAAGCTCGCCTTCCATCGCCACGATTTGCCCGTCTATTTCATCTTTTAAGTCATCGTCAGACATCAAAATCAACTCCGCCATGTCATTAAGCTGAGTCTTTAAAAGCACCCACGAGTCGGTCTCTTCTTTTAGTCGCGCCAGCTCCTGATTTTTTGCGGTCGCCACCTCGACATTATTCCAAATTTCCGGCTCCGCCACTTCTTTTTCTAGCGCCGCGACCTGCCCCAACTTTTCGTCGATTTTTAGCCGCTCATAAACCTTCGCAAATTCCTGCTTCAGGGCCTCAAGTCTTTTCTGTAGTTCCTGCATATCAACCATTATACCATAGCAATACTTCACACCTTTAAAAAACCGCTCACTAAACAGTGAGCGGAAAAGACAGAGCGTATTTTCAACATCTATATCTATATCTATTCAACATTATCTATTCAACATTATCTATTCAAAAATCTATTATTTAATTCTTTTAAAGTTTCTTACAATATCATCAATCTCATCATGAAGATTTTCAATATTACCATTAGGGAGAACGTTTAATTTGCGCCCCTGGAGGAGCTTTGCGATGGCTTTTGCCATCCCCTTGCTAAGCTTAGTATTACGTTCATACGCAACGCGTCTGGCAATCTTAGCGACATCGTGAACAACTTTTTCGCCATTTCTGCCCTCTAAGGTTATATTTATCTCTGCTGGGCATTTACAAATGTAGGTGCCGTTACCACCACGATCCCTTAAGGCTCCTTTCGGACGTTTTTTACATCTATTCATGCAGTAAGAATCACCAGGGATATATTCGGCTTCTACACATTCTAATAACATATAACCACCTCCTAAGGTAGAATTTAATCTTTCAAAACTTTATAAAAACTCCGTCTTTTTTTAATCTACCAGCACGACGAAAACGTCGTGCAACAATTTATATTATAGTATTTTTTGTAATTTTGTCAACATTTCGTGATACCATATAAAAATACCCCCTTTCGGGGGATATTTTTATTGTGTGAGGTGCCAGGAGAGGTCACGCGAATTAAACTCGAGCGTCATTTTCTCCCGACCAACGAGAATGTCGAAAATATGGAGCGCGACTTCGCCCGCAAACCGGATATGGGTTTGCAAAAGCTCTGTCACCTCGGTCTCCGATTCGCCCCGCCGCTTAAAAGTAAGTGGCTGACATGGGGTCATTTCGTAGCCGAAAAGCGCCATAACCTCGACTTTTTCTGTTTTATTTTTGTTAAAGTTTTTCATAATTGACTCCTTAATTTAGATTAATAGAGTCATTTATGTGAGCCTATTGTTCGGCTCATAGTCAGGGGCATAAATGACAATACCACGAGACCTTTAACTTTTCTCATTGCCAGTGACCGAAGTTTAGCATGAGTTATTTATATTATACTACATTTTTATTCTACTTATGATATAATAAAATCAACGAGCGCTTGACCACCTAGAAAAGCCAAGCACTCATTGGTTTGGGAGTTGAGCTGCTTAGCGGCTCAACTTTTTACTCTGACGATGCTTCCGAATAAGATTCAGAGTAATTGTAGCCTTGATTCTAAAAATAGAAATCTTCAGCGTCATACTTTTTCTCCTTTCCGGGATTCTAGCATTATCTAGAATTTGCCGTTTAGTGAATCCTCGCAGTCCGCGATTGTCTTTTCAGACCCCAACCCGCTAAACCTCAGAGCCCAACCTGCCCGCCAGCCTAACATAGATAAAAAAACTTTTCAACCCCCCACCTGCATCAATCATAAGAATATGTTATAATATGTTAATGATTTGGAACGAGCTAAAGAAACCCTTTCTGATTCTGGCCCCGATGGAAGGCGTTACGGATATCGCTTTTCGTCAGGTGATAGCAGCCGCCGGCCGGCCGGATTTGTTTTTCACGGAATTTACCAACGTCTCTAGCTACGCTTCCGAAGCAGGCCGTCATAACGCCCTCGAACGCCTCAGAATCGCCCCAACCGATTCCCCGATTATCGCCCAAATTTGGGGCAAAAACCCAGAACACTTCGCTATCGTAGCAGAAGCCCTCGAGTCACTCGGTTTTTCTGGTATAGACCTCAACTTTGGCTGCCCAGACAAAAACGTCAACAAAACCGGCGGCGGCGCTGCCATGATTAAAACCCCAGAGCTCGCCGTGGAATGTTTTAGAAATGCCAAAAAGTCAACGAATCTCCCAGTTTCTGTCAAAACCCGCCTTGGCTGGGCCAAAACGGATGAATTTAAGACCTGGCTCCCAACTCTTCTCGCCGAGCACCCTGCCGCCCTTACCGTGCATCTCCGTACCAAAAAAGAAATGAGCAAAGTCCCAGCCCATTACGAACTCATCCCTGAAATTATCACCTTAAGAGACAAAATCAGCCCAGAAACCAAACTCATTATCAACGGCGACATCAAAAACCGCGCCGAAGCGCTAGCCCTTCACGAAAAATACCCCGAGGTAGACGGCTTCATGATTGGCCGCGGCGTCTTCCAGAACCCTTATTGCTTTACCGACCACGTCGCTACCCGCGAAGAATTGATGAATCTCTTAGAGCTCCACTTGGACCTATACGAGAAATATCTAAAAAACACCTCTTTCGAGCCTCTCAAACATTTCTTCAAAATTTACATCAACAACTTCCCGGGCGCTAGCGATTTCCGCGCCAAACTCATGGAAACCCACTCAATAAAAGAAGCCCGCGAAGTTATCTCCCTATTTCAAAAACCCATTGATAATTAGCGCCTCGGCCTCGGCCTGCGTCAAGCCTAGCGTTTGAAGCTTCAATATTTGCTCGCCAGCAATTTTACCAATCGCAGCCTCATGAATCAGCTCCGCGTCCACCGACCGCGCATCAAGCGAAGGCACCGCCAGCACCTGAGCCTCGCCCATAATAATAGCATCACACTCCGAATGTCCTCGACATTTATTTTCGCCCACAATTACCGACTTAAAAGTCTGCCTCGACATATCCTGCGCCACCGCACGCGAAACAATATCTACAGTCGAATTTTCCCCAGAAAGCGTAGTCTCTATCACACTATCCGCCGTCTGCCGACCATGCGTCATCAAACGCTCACGAATTATCAACCTAGCATTATCACAGACTTCAGATTCAGTCCTGCGAACAGTCGAATTTACGCCCTTAATCTGCTCAAGGTCCATCTCGCACACCGCGCCGTCAGCAAGATGCACCTCGGTAGTAGGATTGAGAATTCTCGCACCCCGCCCATTTCCAAAACCATAATGCTTCTCAATATATTTTACCTTCGCACCTTCCCCCACGTTCAAAACATGAATACCATTATGCTCAGAATCCGACGCCCCACAATTATAAATCCCACACCCAGCAATAATCATTACATCGGCCCCCGCACCAATATTAAAAGTATTTCGCACGGTCTCTTTCATCCCAGTTTTGCTCAAAATCACCGGAATATGCACGCTCTCGTTCTTCGTCCCCGGCTTCACGGTGATTACCAGCCCCTCATCGGTAATATCCACATCGATATTTGCCGAAGATTTCCGGCTCACCGACTTGCCATTGATGCGAAAATTATACGCCCCCTCCGGCACCTTGTACAGCCCCGCAATCTCCCCCAGCATCCGCCTCTCAGTCTCGCCAAAATCGCAAAATTCCATCACTTTACTCCTTTCAAAAATTCCTCAGGCGAGCACTCTTTAGAAATTTTCCCGTTTTCAAGCACAATCACGCGGTCCGCCAATTTAATAATTCTCTCTTGGTGAGAAATAATGATTATCGTGTGATTTTTTTGAATTTCACGAAAAACCGAAACCAAATCAGCAAAACTCCAGAGGTCAATCCCAGCTTCTGGCTCATCAAAAATCATCAGCGGAGCATTTTTAGCAAGGAGAGAAGCAATCTCGACACGTTTCAGCTCTCCCCCCGAAAGCGTACCAGATAGCTCCCGATCTAAATATTCCTCTGGCAAAAGCCCAACTTTTTCCAAAAAAACCTCCGGATGCGCCGATTCTTCATCTCCTGGCTCCGCCGCCACCAGCAAATCCCGCACCGTCACGCCTTTTATCTTTACCGGCTGCTGGAAGGCGTACGAAATCCCCTTTTTCGCCCGCTCCGTTACATCAAGCGCCGTAATATCCTCCCCGTTGTAAAAAATCTGGCCCTTCGTCGGTCTAGTAATCCCCATTATTATCTTTGCAAGAGTAGACTTACCGCCACCATTTGGCCCAGTAATAACTACTAGCTCATTTTCAGTCACATCAAAAGAAATACCCCGAATAATATCGTCCAAAAAGACATTTTTTACTTCAAGAATTCCCTTCATAGTACACTTAGTATACCACAATTGCCCCGCCCACAGCAACCATTACCTCGATTTATGGTATAATTAAACTATGAAAATTGCATTACTCGGGCTCGGCAAAGAAGGCCAGGCCACCGAAAAATACTTCAAATCGCATTTTAACGACGTAAAAATCGATGTTTTTGAAAATTTCACTCGCGACGAAATCGCAAAAAAAGATTTTTCTAGTTACGACCTGGTTTTTCGTAGCCCGTCCGTTCCACCTCTTTATCTAGCAAACGAGACCAGCGCCACTAGATTTTTCTTCGAGCACTGCCCTTGTAAAATTATCGGCGTTACCGGCACCAAAGGCAAAGGTACCACCTGTTCATTCATTAATGCCCTGTTAAAATCCCTCGGCGAGGACGTCCATCTCGTTGGCAACATCGGCTTTCCCGCCATCGACGCACTAGACGAGCTCACCGAGTCCTCTGTTATCGTCTTTGAAATGAGTAGTTTTCAGCTCTGGGACCTCCAAAAATCCCCGCACATCGCCGTAGTCCTCAGAATCGAGGCGGATCACCTCAATGTCCACCACGGCTACGATGACTATGTCAACGCCAAAGGCCACATCGCCGAGTACCAAACCAGCGAAGATAGCATCATTTATTTCAAAAACAACCAAGACAGCGTCAAAATCGCCCAAAAAAGCGCTGGCAAACATTTTGCTTACCCAGAGGAAGCAAAATCCGATAATCTTAAAGAACTCCTGAATTCTCTCGAAGTCCCCGGCGACCACAACAAAGAAGACGCCGAAGCCGCCCTTATCGCCGTCGCCGCGTATTATAACACTCCACTAGACCAATTTATCGACAAAAACTTCAGCAAACTCAAATCTGGCCTCCAGAGCTTCCACGGGCTTCCACATCATATCGAATTTATCAGGAGTTTAAATGGCGTCGACTACTACGATGATAGTTTTTCTGCTTCCTACCCATCTCTAGAGGTAGCCGTCAAATCTTTCCAAGACAAAAACGTCTTCCTCATCGCCGGTGGCAAAGATCGCGGGCTCGACCTCACCCCTATCAAAAAAGCTATTTTTGGCGCCCCAAATCTAAAAAAAGCTATCCTTATCGGCGAAACCAAAACCGCACTAGCTAACGGCGAAGATGAGTCAAAATTCTATCTGGCCGACACTCTAGAAGAAGCCGTAAAATACGCCAAAAACCTCGCCGAAAAAACTCCTAATGCCGTAATGCTACTTAGTCCAGGCGCCGCCAGCTTTGACATGTTTAAAGATTTTTACGACCGTGGCGATCAATTTCAAGCAATCGTAAAAGGATTTTAATGTTCACTTTCCTAGATTACAACTTCGACAAAATCTCGAATACCGCCAGTTTCCGCTATCAAGGCAAAGACGGCACCATTTTCACCGAAAAAGTCGAATTTGCCGGCACACCAATCGATTACAATGAGGACATATTAGAAAACGCCCTCTTCCTAGCTTTTGTCATCATCGGGACATCTTACTACAAAGCCGAGCCTACTAGCTCCGTCAAATTATCACAAAAAATAGACGAAGCCAAGGCTACATTCTTTTCCAAAATCTACCAAGAAGGTCTCAGCCAATTTGCTTTCGAAAATTCCCTAAAAAGAGCTGATCTTGCGCACTTTATCCCAGAAATTCCTCTAGCCAGCTCCACTACCGCTACTTTAAACCTCCCCCCTAAATCGCTCTGCCTCGTCAGCGGCGGCAAAGATTCCCTACTTTCATTTGAAAAAATCAAAGCTCTAAATACCCCTTATGAGATTGCCTATATTTCCGCAAACGATAACTACCCAAGCATCTTAGACGAGCTTGGTACACCTCTCATCATTAAACGCAAAGTCGACAAAGCGGGTCTCAAGACCGCTAATGGCCTCAACGGCCACGTCCCAGTCACCCTGATAAATGAAGCTATCTCTATCCTTCAGGCCACCTTAATCGGCGCAACCCACGTCGAATTTGGCATCGGAAATGAGGGGACCGAGCCTCACGCTTTCATCGAGGATTTGCCGGTCAATCACCAATGGTCCAAGACCGCCGAAGCCCAAACCCTCATGGAAAATTACATCAAGACCTACATCGCCAAGGACCTCACTATCGGCTCAAGTCTAGCCGGCCTCACCGAGCTCCAGATTGCCGAAGAATTCGCCAAAACCTGCTGGGATAAATACGCTGACAAATTTTCTTCCTGCAACGTCGCAAATTACAAGCAGGACGCCGACAATAGCAGTCTCAAATGGTGCGGTAAATGCGCAAAATGTGCCAATTCTTATCTATTATTCTGTCCATTTGTCCCATATGAAAAACAACTAAAAATCTTCGGCCACGACCTTTTCACCGACCCAGACCTTACCAAAATTTTCAAAGGCCTACTCGGCGTCGATGGCGTCATGAAGCCATTTGAGTGTATCGCCAGCATCGAAGAGCTAAGATGGGCCTACGACCACAAATTGCCAGGATACGGCGACCTTAATTTCTAAATCAGCCCCCAACCTAGAAATTCAAATGTGTCTCTAGCTCCGAAATTATAGCTTTTTCTACCGAAGACACCGTAGCAAAAGCCTTAATCCCGCTCCCCGCAAACTCTCGTGCGAGCTCAATCATCTTGTTTCTATCAATTCTACGAATCATCTCAGGCATATCATCATACCTTTCGACGGTCTCATTGGTAAAATAATTTTCCGCATAATAATCCGCAATCTGCCCCACCGTCTGTGCCCCCATCTGAAACCTACCGAGCGCGTAAGATTTTGCCGCCTCAAAATCCGCCTCCGAAATCTCACCGTTCAGAGTTTTCATCATCTCCCCCTGAATCAAACGAAATAGCTCATCGGCATTTTCTACGTTCACCTCACCATCAAAATCCCAATATGCATTGTGCGCATTATTTGCAATCGAGCTCCCCATACCATAAACCAACCCGCGCTTCCTAGCCGCCCCAAAAATCTTGGAGTTCATCGTGCCGTTCAAAATATGATTAAGACAATTCATCGCAAACTCTTCCTCTGGCAAAAGATGCCGCGGCGTCACTAGAGAAAACCCAAACGTAATATTCGAAGCATCTTTTCGCCGAATCGACACCGCCTCGCCAGAATGAAGGTCCGCAATCGGAATTTCAAACCTTTCACCCTCTTTCAAATTCCAGCTCTCTAGCTCGTGGATGATTTTGTGTTTCCGTCCATGAATCTTCCCCGCAATAATAAACATCATATTCTTTGCCGTATGCGTACGGCGATAATGCTCCCTGATATCCTTCAGTTCAATATTTGAAATCGTCTTAAGCCTCTCTGATAAATCTAGCACGTTCTCGCCCACAATCTGCTGCACACGCGGCCAGAGCAATCTGTAATAATCATTCATGTACCCCGTAAGCTCCGAACGCACATTTGCTTTCTCGCTTTTTAATTCTTCTTCATTAAACCTCGGCTCGCAAATCGAAAGCTGTTGCAAATCCATAATCCTATCCCACTCAAAATCCGCACATTCCGTCTCATAGCAAACCGAGATATCCGAAGTCCACGCATTGTGATAAGCGCCATTTTTAGTAAACTCCGCTTCAAATGCCTGTTCGTCCTTAAATCTCGCATTCGCCCCAAACGCCAAATGCTCTACCACGTGCGGAATTTCGTAGACATCATGATTTTTTGCATATTGCATCCCAGCCCGAAACTGAACTCTCGTAGACATCACACTGGCACCAGGGATATCTATGAGAAGTCCCCTTGCCCCATTTTTTAGCGTAATTTCTTCGACAGAATGTTTCATGATATTGACAAATCGGTAATTTTATGCTATAATGGAATTATATTACTTTTTCTTCGATTTTTTCTTAGATTTAGCTTTTCTAGAGCCACTCTTAGCCCGTTTACCGGCGTTTTTGCCAGCCCCTGGCGTCTTTTTCTTAAATTCTTTATCAAGATTTTTCTCGCCTGCCGAAATTTCATTGACACCTCTCTCGGTCTGAGAATCTGCCATCTTAGTGAGCTCGGATTCGTATTCCTCGCCATCAGTCACATCTTCAGCTCTAGCTTCTGCTGGAGTAATCGTGAGTAGAATACGCAAAACTTCTTCGCGCAAATTCCTCTGCAACCCATCGAATAGCTTCTGAGACTCTGAACGATATTCCACGAGTGGATCTCTTTGCCCAACCGAACGCCAGTGAATCCCCTCGCGAAGATGTTGCATGTTTTCTAGATGTTGCATCCAAAGCAAGTCCAACACCTTGAGGTAAACTTCGCGCTCAACTTTTCGCATAATCTCTTCACTAAATTCCAACTCTTTCTTGTGGTAAGCTTCCTCGATAGCTATAAGAGCCAATTTTTCACGCTCTTTTTCTTTACGAATTAGACCGATTCCATGGATCAAATCATCGTCAAAATCAAACACCGCTTTAAAGTCTGCATCAAAGTTCTTATTTACTCTAGAAGAAAATTCCGTTAACGTCCTAGCTTCGTCACGCATTAGACGCTTAATCTCGCCATAAATATCCTCACCTTCAAGAATCTTGCGACGAATCATATAGACCACTTTACGATGTCGGTTGATCACGTTATCGTATTGAACCACATTTTTACGAGAATCGAAATTAAATCCTTCTATACGCTTCTGTGCTGCTTCTAGAGTCTTAGAAATCGCTTTTGTTTGAATTGGCGTATTTTCATCTACACCAAGTCGCGTCATCAACATCTTTACTCTATCACCTTGGAAAATTCGCATCAGATCGTCTTCACAAGATACGAAGAATTGTGTCGTACCAGGATCACCCTGACGGCCACCGCGACCTCTAAGCTGATTGTCTACGCGCCTAGAATCATGCCTCTCAGAGCCGATTACCACAAGACCGCCCAACTCTTTTACACCTTCGCCAAGCTTAATATCGGTACCACGACCCGCCATATTAGTGGCAAGCGTGATCGCGCCCTTCTCACCAGCCTTTGCAATAATTGCCGCTTCACGCTCATTATTCTTAGCGTTCAAGATTTCATACGGAAGCCCAAACTCCTCAAGATATCTCGCGATCTCCTCGTTATTTGCAATTGAGCCGGAACCCACAAGTACTGGCTGACCTTTTTCGTGGTATTTCTTTACTTCTTCAGCAATCGCACGAAGCTTCCCTGCTTTAGTCTTAAAAATCAAATCATCGAGGTCTACACGAGCAATTGGTCTATTTGGTGGTATCTGAATCACGTCAAGTGCATAAATCTGTTGGAACTCTTCCGCCTCAGTAAATGCCGTACCGGTCATACCAGAGAGCTTCTTGTATAAACGGAAGAAATTCTGGAACGAAATCGTCGCAAGAGTCATTGATTCCTGCTTAACCGCCACACCTTCCTTAGCTTCAATCGCCTGATGAAGGCCTTCATTATAACGACGACCTTGCATCAACCGCCCCGTATGTTCGTCCACAATAATCACTTCACCAGAGTTCGTGACCACATAATCTTTATCGCGTTTAAACAAAACTTCCGCCCGAAGCGCCTGCTCCATATGATAAACCAATCTAGTATTTTTGGTCGAGTATAGATTATCTACACCTAAAATTTCTTGGACTTTTTCAATTCCGGCGTCGGTAAGTGTCACCGAGCGGCGCTTTTCATCAAGCACATAATCGTCCGGGGTCAATCTGTCAGCCACCTTTGCAAACTGATAATAAGACTCTGGATTATCTACCGCCGGCGCAGAAATAATCAAAGGCGTCCTTGCTTCATCAATCAAGATCGAATCCACCTCATCCACGATCGCAAAATTCAGCTCTCTCTGACGCAGATATTGAACTTCGCTCGTCATATTGTCGCGAAGGTAATCAAATCCAAATTCATTATTTGTACCATAAGTAATATCTGCATTATAGGCCTCTTTACGCGTGGCAGGTTTCAAATGACGGAATCTCTCATCGTCATGCTCCTCATTTTCATATTCAGGATCATAAATATACGAAGCCTCATTAATAATTACACCAACAGACATCCCAAGAAAATTATAAACTGGGCCATTCCAACCAGCATCACGCTGAGCAAGATAGTCATTTACTGTCACCACATGTACGCCATGCCCAGAAAGCGCATTAAGATAAGCTGGAAGCATCGCCACCAAAGTCTTACCTTCACCGGTCTTCATTTCGGCCACAGCACCCATATTTAGCACCATGCCGCCGATGAGCTGTACGTCGTACGGTCTCATACCAAGCACGCGTTTCGAAGCCTCTCTAGCTACCGCAAACGCATCTACTAAAATCGCATCTAAATTGTCGCTCTTCTTTCTAAGAATTTCTGTCTGCTTCTTGAGCTCTTCGTCGCTCATCTTCTCATATTTTGGCTCCAAGTCGCCAATTTCACGAGCTTTTTTCCATAATTTCTTCAAAATTTTCTTCTGAGCATCACCAAAAACACCTTGCAAGAATTTCGTTAGCGCAGTCTTATCGGCCAATTTATCAGTTGGTTTCTTTTCTTTTGACATAAATATTAACTCCAATTCCCCCCATTTTACCACATTATTTTCGCCTAATAAAGAGGTTCTTTAGGCTTCGTTTTTGACGATGTGGTTGCATTTCCAACTTATAGCGACGAATCTGGCCAGTGGCCTTAGTCTCAACTAAATCTACGCCAGCAAAGACATTCGTACATTCATCTCTTGCAGCAATCACTTTGCCGCCAGGAATCTCCATCGCCATCGAAATTTCATACTTCTCACCTTTGCCTTTACCAACTTCGGATACGATAGCTTTTATAACTACATCTTTCTTGTAGCCACGTGGCAAATATCTGTCTAATTTACCGAACTTCTTCTCGGCATATTTTTTGAAACCTTCTTCTATCTTGTACCCGTTACCAGTAATCTCAATCTTTTCTATCATTTATAGTTCCTCCTTGTTATTTAAATACGGTCTTAGCACCTCTGGGACCTTAAACTTACCGTCTGGTGTTGCAAAATTTTCTAGCATCACTACAAGCGCCCGTGCCAAAGGAATCGCCGTACCGTTCAAAGTGTGTACAAACTCTACCGTACCATCTTTGCGGCGCACGCGCACATTGCAAGCTCGCGCCTGAAAATCCGTACAATTCGAACACGAAGTAATCTCCTGGTACTTCTGATTCACTGGCGACCAATATTCCATATCGTATTTCTTTGCCGCTGGCGCCCCAAGGTCACCGGCCGCAATATTGATTACATGATATGGCACACCAAGCCCCTGCCAAATATCCTCTTCAATAGCCAGAATCTTCTCGTGAATCTCCTTGCTCTGCTCCGGCAAACAAAATACATACATTTCGAGCTTATTAAACTGATGCACACGGAAAAGCCCACGGGTATATTTACCATAAGTCCCCGCCTCTTTTCTAAAACATGCCGAATAGCCCGCATAAAATAGCGGCAGCTTATCCTCGTCGATGATCTCATCCATATGATAGCCAGTGAGCGGCATCTCGGCCGTCGCAATCATTGCAAGGTCTTCACCTTCGATGTAATATTCATCAGATTGATCCGACGTACGCGGATTAAATCCACATCCCTCGAGCACCCTCGACGACACCATATCTGGCACCGTCATAAAAGTAAACCCGTGTTCCAAAACTTTAGACAAACCATATTGTAAAAGCGCATTTTCAAGTAGTGCCAAGTCACCTTTAAGATAGTAAAACTTTGCCCCGGCAACCTTCGCGCCCCGTTCAAAATCTACCCAATCCCGGCTCGTAGCATAATCAAGGTGGTCAACACCAGTCGTGTGATTCTCACCCCACTTCTTTACCTCTACGGAGCATTCCTCGCCCCCTAGCGGCACATCATCAAAAATCACATTTGGAATCTGCTTCAAGAGCTCGGTGATTTTATTTTCTAGCTCCGACAACTTTGCCTCGTCATCCGCAAGCTCAGCCTTAATCTGCTTGCCTTCTTCGATAAGTGCAGCATCAGGCTTGCCGCCTTTCATCTTGGCGGCAATTTCATTACGACGCTGTCTAGCAGACTCTACTACGACAAGCACTTTTTTACGTTCGTCGTCTAGCTCTAATACCTCTTTAGGCTGGACCTTGTACCCCTTTTCTCGTGCGGACTTTTCCACAAGTGCGAGATTTTCTCTAATAAACTTCACATCTAACATAGTTACATTATAACACTTCTAAACAGTTTTTGATAATCCTTTATATGTAAATCCGATGGGCGCACATTCAAATCTATGTCATTTTCATTAAAAATCCGCACTAATTCTTCTTTACTTTTTAAAGGCTCTAAATTATGAATCAATTTCTTCCTCGGCATCGAAAAAGCTAAATTTATCAATTTAAACACCGACTCGTCCACTTCTGGAACGTGCGGCGTCAAAATTATTACCTGGCTATCGACCTTTGGCGGTGGAGTAAATTCATTTCTCAAAACCACCGGCCCGAGTTCAACTTTAGCGCGATTTTTAACTTTAAGAGAAAGTACACTTTCTTTTTCATCCGCAATCCGCTCTGCTACCTCCTTCTGAATCAAAAGCACAATTTTCTCTGGTACATTTTCCGCCGTAATTAGCTTCTCTATAATTGGGCTAGTAATATAATATGGGATATTTCCCGCTACTACATATGGGGAAGCTATAGTCCCAAGGTCAAATTTCAAAAAATCCGCATTTATGACTTCTAAATTTTTTCCAGGAAATGACTTCGGTAAATTCTCCGCCAACCTCCGATCAAATTCCACCGCAATCACTTTATCAAAGCGCTTTAAAAGCGACGAGGTAAGTGTCCCAAGCCCCGGCCCGATTTCAACAACAAGCGAGGGAGCGGTCGCGATGTGTTCTGCGGAACATGAAGACTTGGCCAGAGCGGCCCGGAGCGTGTCCGAAGGACACGCCGCGACCACTCCTTCGCTTGCGATTTTTGCAATCGTATCGAGTATCTCGCGATTTTTTAACCAATGTTGCCCTAAACTTTTATTATTTTTTAGTGCCATTAGCGTCCATTCTTATTAGTCCAGTCAGTCGCAAGATCAAACTGCTCTGGGTTGCTTTCGGCAAACGTACCAGTATCATAAACGCGCCCCGGCCCTAGGCTCGTCTCTACCACCGAACACCTCGGATAATAGTCAAGATTTGCCGCCACTAATACATAGCCGTCCATATCGACTTTTACGCCGTCTTCGCGCACTACATATTCGCCCTTGACGCCACAAAACATCGCTGCTCGCTCCATTACTAGCCCCATCGGCAAATCATAATAAGTCTCTTGTCTCTCTATTATCCTACCATCTTCCTTATGTACAGTATAAATATTTCTGCCCCTACGCGCCGTAAGCGGAGTCCTCTCAATTTCAGACGCACCCACAGCAATAATTCTAGTCACCGGTTCTTTTGTGATTGTCTCCGACACCAATTCCCTCGAAGCCTCTTTGCCATCATTATAAAGCACATTATATACGGATGTTTTTATCCCAACCTCACCATATTGACGCACTTCACGCGTACCAGGCTCAAGGTTATAATCTTTAACTAGCTCTTCGTCAAACATAATCTCGTTTTCTTCTGTCACCTGCCTACCGCCACTTCGCTTAATCTCATAAACGCTCGCTGCCCCCATCTCCAAAAAATTTGTATTCGGCACCATTTTGACTTCATCACCATCATAAATAGTCATTTTAGCCATCTTAGCTATCTGTTTTACATCATAACTCGCGGTCATTACATATTTAGTCACTTTTCCATCAATGAGCACCACGGGACGCGCCCTGTAAATATTCACATAAAAAGTACCATCGATCACCGTATCTAGACTAGGCTCTACTATATCCGTCGGCTCCACCGAAATATTAGCCCTAAGAAGCGCCTCTTTCACGGTCGTCTCTTTCGTCTTAACAGTCAATTTCTTACCATCATCATAAAAAGTCACAAAATACTCGTCCGATTCCTTATATACCCCCTCTGTTTCAGCGTAAGTCTTATTATTAATATTTTTCATAAAAAATACAGTAAAAAACATCGCTAAGATAAACGTAGTTATAAGAACAAGAGCCTTATCGACTCGTCTCGCAAGTTTCATGTTTCCATTATAGCACACCTTATCCCGCTAATGCAAAAAATAAACCTAAAATCGCATTACGATATTAGGTTTAACAGATCCCAATTTCTAGGTGGACAAGCCAAAAGCAACTCTACGCTCTCCACCCTCATAAAACTCTATTCGTTCTGACCTCTCTCAACGATGATTGGCCCGAACTTAATTTTATTTTAGCATAGGCACATTCTGTGTCAATATTGATTTTTGAGATTTTTGATGTCATAATATTACTTGACAAATTCACAAATTATTAGGTATTAAAATTACCCCTTAAAAATCCTCTTAAACTCCCCAATTCCTTTTCAACAATACGTTAAATCACGTTCAACTTGTGCTATAATAAATGGCATGAATTGGAGGAAATGGCTAGACGAGTTTGTCTTGGCATCAAAAGGCGTCTTACTCGCCACCAAAGAGCGGCGTTTTCGATGCGGTTTTATCATTACTTTTCTGTTTTTCGGGGTTTTGCTAAATCTCCTCTCTGGCGGTTTTGCTAAATTCGACCTAATGGCTGCCAGCGGATTCTCTGGCACCATCAAAATTCTTGGCGATGCCTTTATTGGAGTCTTTGGCGTCAACAAAATCTTCCTAGAATGGCTCCCGATCTTTCTGATTTCCTTACTCCAAGGCATCCTAATCGGTCTCATCGTACTTCTCTGGCACAAAAAACGCACCGACGGCTCCAAAAATTCCGAAAACATCGAAAAAGCCAGTATTATCACCGGGCTCATCGCACTCGGCGCAGGCTGTCCCACTTGTGGCACCACCTTACTCACTCCACTATTTGGCGCTATTTTTTCCACAAGCGGCCTCGCCATCACCGGAGCTGTCTCCACTATCATTACTATCCTAGCTATCATTATCGCTATCCTCTCCCTAAAACGTCTCGGTCTAGAAACATATGTTATAATAGTAAATGAAAAATATCTCTCTAAAAAGACGAAGGATTCAAATGCGAAAAATCTTTAGAATTGGAGCAATTTGTGCTATTATTTGCATAATTTTTGCCGCCATCATCTCCAGCGTTACCGCCAAAACACCAAATTCCGAAAAAATCTGGGACCAAGACATGACCATTGGCAATATAGACGCCAAAAATTATTTTATTATTTATTCAGATATAGCCTGCCCATATTGTGTCGCATTTGAAAATGCCATCATCGAGCATGAAGAAGATTTTAAAAAATATATTGAGGAAAAGGATATTCTCATAGAAGTTCGCTTATCAGATTTCCTATACGAATACGGTGAGACGCACCCAATTTCATCTAGATACAGTGCCGAAGCCGTCTATTGCGCCAAAAAAGAAGGCAAATTCTGGGACTACTACAATTTAGCCATCACCGAAGTATGGGCTAACTTCTTCCGAGATTTCGGCAAGGGCGGCTTCGACAAGCTCAATAAGCTCGGCAAAGATTATTGGATCGATCTAGGCAAAAATGTCGGACTCGGCGACGACTTCGCTTCTTGTGTTAATAGTGACGAACCGCTAAAAGAAATCGTCAATATCGCCGCCAAAACCACCAAATTTATCCATGGCATGCCATATTTCAAATTTAATAATTACGTTAGCTCCGGTTTTGACCTCAGTTGGGGCTACGAATATGTGCTAATGTATTTCAACGCCGGTCTATCCGAAAGATAACCATGCGAGACCATCTTCTTTCACAACACTTCCTTAGAAGCCCTCGCCTTGCGCTCATCTTAATTGGCCATTCAAATCTTAAAAAACACGATCTCGTCATCGAAATCGGTGCCGGCTCCGGCGTCATCACTAGCGCCTTATCCCATCGCGTTAAAAAAGTCATTGCCATCGAAAAAGATCATGAGACCGCAACAAAGCTTCGTCTAAATCTCAAAAATCGCAATATCGAAAACGTCGAAATTATCGAGGATGATTTTTTAAATGTAGATTTACCGGACACTCCATACAAAGTTTTTTCCAATCCTCCTTTTTCTCTTAGCTCTGCTATTATTCGTAAACTAATCGAAGCGCCTAACCCGCCAGAATCTTTTTACCTCATCCTACAAAAACAACTCGCCCTAAAACTTATCAACACCGACAGACACTACACCTCCCAGCTCGGTCTAGAGCTAATCCAGAAATACCAGACCAAAATCCGCCTCCCCCTCAAGCCGACAGATTTCACCCCACCACCAGCAGTCCCAACGGTATTATTCGAGGCAAAAAAGATTAATTAAACTCTCTGATTTCGTAACTGCCGTTTTTGATTTCTTCTTCACCGAGTACAATGCCTCTCTTGGCAATATTTGCAGCGTATTTTAGCTTGTCACCAAGCTTTTTATCGCTCGCTACCACCGTCACAGATTCGCCTTTATTGCGAAAGTCCTTCGCCATTCTTATAGCAAATTCTATCTCATTATCAGTTACCGGGATTAGCGCATAATCAATCGTCTTCTCTTCTTGACTTTTTACCAAATTATTTTCATTTAGAACATAAAATAGTCTCGTAAGTCCAATCGAGCCTCCTACTCCAGGGAATTTCTGCTCAGTGAAATATCCTGTGAGATTTTCGTAACGACCGCCACCACACACCGAGCCAATCTGTCTGTATTCCGGCAATATAAATTCAAATACCGTACCGGTGTAATAGTCTAAACCGCGGACAATCTTCATATCAGCTTCGATTTGCTTCTTAAGTTCATCAAATTCGAGCATCTCCATCACAAGGTCAAGCTCATCTACGCCAGCATTAAAAGTCTCATTTTTAATGCTAAGGCCACGAAGATTCTTCACGACGAACTCTCTATCGCCATGCAAATTAATAAACGCTCTCAACTTTGCCACCGTCTTCTCACCCAGGCCAATTTCCATCAAGGCATCTCTCGTCACTTCAGGAGCGACCTTCTCGGCATGGTCAATAATACCAAAAATATCTTCAGATTTATCAGAAATATTTAGCTCTTCAAGAAGACCAGTCAAAATCTTCCGGTTATTTATGCGTGCAAGTACCGGCGTACCAAGTTTAAATTCCGAAAAAGCCGCGAGCAAAGTCGAAATCACATCAGCATCATAATAAATCGGCAGTTGCCCACGTCCAATCACATCTATATCACACTGATAAAAATCCCTGAAACGCCCTTTTTGCGCTCTTTCCCCTCTAAAACTCTCGCCAATCTGCGACACCTTAAATGGAAAACTCAAATCCTGTTCGTGCTCCACTACATATCTTGCAAGAGGCACAGTATGGTCAAACCTGAGTGCCTGGCTGGCCTCCTCTACGCTTTCAGCCGTCTTCACTACCTTATAAATCTGCTTTTCCGTATCGCCGCCAGCCTTCGCGAGTAGAATTTCACATCTCTCGATTGTCGGCGTTTCAATATTCAAGAATCCATGCGAATGATAAACTTCACTTAAAGTATTTTTAAGTTTATTAAAAG
Organism: uncultured Candidatus Saccharibacteria bacterium; assembly: GCA_947306055.1. GTDB lineage: Bacteria > Patescibacteriota > Saccharimonadia > Saccharimonadales > Saccharimonadaceae > Nanosyncoccus. The sequence goes on from CAMZFK010000001.1 coordinate 65,735, forward strand.
TCGCCTGTGCCGCTGGTAAAAGCTCTTGCGTACCAGAAATCGGTGATGTATTAATTCTTTTCATATTCTTATTATATCATACATATCAAAACTTGACCATTTATTATGTTTATGATATAATTAAAAGATAACGCTGTTTTTTTGCGTTAAAAAACGCACCTTAAGGAGGGTAATAGTACATGAGGAGTAGAAAAAGCAACAAAATAAGCGCCGAAAGAAGATGTTTTTTAGAAGAGGAATTTGAAGAACTACAGGAACGCGTAAGTAATCCGCACATAAAAGGCGATGTTGCAAACGACACTCAAAAAGAGGTGGAAAAATACCTCAAGGAGTTTTTGATGGCCGGGTTTAATGCTACCCGTGTTTCGGGTCTACTTTCTTGCGAAAATAGGCTCAAGCATCGTCGGCTCCTAACGGAGTACAAGGCAAAGATCAACATAGTCGCCAATGTACGGAAGGCTGGTCGTGATTTTCTACAGAAAAATTGGGACAAACTGATCCAGTTGAAAGGCATCACGACTAATCTACTTGCAGAAGCTTTCATCGGCGACAAACCCGTTGTATCAATCAATGACCTCAACTTCTTGATTCAGAAAGGAGTAAGCGAGGACATCCTTTTCAATGGAACCATCGAATTAAAAGAGTCCCTCGAAGAAATTGAGGCAATCAAAAATGTTTCATAAAAAAATCCCCCGAGTAGCTTTTACTCGGGGAATTTTATTTCTAATCATCCATCTAGGGAAATAAAATAAGCCCTGAAGGGCTTCTTTTATTTCCCTGGTGGGCGATACAGGAGTCGAACCTGTGACCTTGTCTACGTCAAAGACACGCTCTAGCCAACTGAGCTAACCGCCCAGAATTCCGTTGGTGAGGACAAATTTCGCTTCGCGAAATTTTAACTCACCGGCGCTTATTCGAAAAATAAAGCGAGCTTTATTTTTGCTCATAAGCTTGGTGAGTCGGGAGGGGCTCGAACCCTCGACACCGGGCTTAAAAGGCCCGTGCTCTAACCTGCTGAGCTACCGACCCGAATTATAAATCACGCACGGGAATAACGCCCGCTCAAATCATTATAACACATTTCTTAGAAAAAAGTAGACTTTTTCTAAACTTGACAAATATACTAACTCGTGCCATAATTAAAAGAGTAGTGTTCCCATAGTGGGGACATAGTTTTTTATCAAGGAGGATGAGTTATGGAAGCAATCATTACCCATGAAAACGTACAGATCATGTTGGATAAACAGCCTCGCTCATTTATTAAGGAGCACTGGGGAGAGTTTGTCGAATGTGGCATCAAACCCAACACACTCGCTGTGAGATGTTTCTCTGGCGATAAACTACTATGGAACTCCACCGAGATCAAGTTCTTACTCGAAAGAGAAGTCGAAGCAAACACTGTGTTTGTTCTTTCTCTGGTAATGCTTGATCTTAATGTCAGCTGGCCAAAAGAGCTACGAAATGTGTTCAAAATAATGTATCTCTACGGCCTGCCGACGAAAACCATCGATGGCTGGCTCAAGGATCACGTGTCAAATGAGCTCCTGATTCAGGACATCTTGTCCGAAGAGGGCGGCGAAGCTTGGAGGAAACTCGGAATAAAAACAAGCGAGTATGCTAAGTACGCCACCTAACACATCACCTTTTAAAAAAGTCCTCAGCAGCAACCGAGGACTTTTTAAACTCTAAACTATATTTATGGTTGCTTTTATTTAAAAAGTATTGTATAATTATAATCCATGAGAAAGAATCCGAATATATATATATATATATATATATTAATTATATGGCTCGGCCTCTTATCTTTTTTTATCCCATCCATTATTATTGAATACAACCTAGCCGGTACAAATTCTTTCGCAGTCAATTTCCTATTAACCCTAAACGCAATCTTTATCTGTTATTTCTGGCTCAACGGAACAAAAGATATCGTCTACGTAATATACTACTATCTAAATTCCAAGCGACTTTCTCGATACGCAGAAAGGATTAGTAATACTAGGCTCAAAGATAAATCAAAAAAGGTTTTGCTAGTTTATTGCACTTGTGACGATTTCGAAGAATCCTCTCTTAAAAAATGCATCCGGCAGACCTACAAAAATACCGAAACCGTCATACTTGATGACTCCAATAAAGAAGATTACAAAAATCGAGTCGACGCCTTTGCACGCAAAAACAATATTACCGTAATAAGAAGAAAAGATCGCAGAGGCTTCAAGGCTGGCAATATCAATAATTATCTAAAAAATAAGACCGACTACGACTATTTTGTAATATTAGATAGCGACGAAATTATCCCTAAAAATTTCGTTACAGAATGTCTAAAATATTTCAATTATTACGACAACGTCGGCATCGTCCAATGTACCCACATCGCTACCAGGAATAAAAACCCTTTCATGAAAACTTTTCATATTGGGGTAAATAGCCACTGGCCAACCTACCAAATAGTTAAACACAACAACGGATTTATGTCCCTCCTTGGCCACGGAGCGATGGTTAGCCGCCAATGCTACGAAGCGGCGGGAGGAATGCCGGAAGTAGTAGCCGAAGACTTATGTTTTTCGATCGAAGCCAGAGACAAAGGTTTCTTTGCGGCTTTCGCGCCAAATATTGTCTGTGAGGAAGAATACCCAATAGACTATGTCGCATTCAAAAAACGCCATAGTAAATGGACTCAGGGCAACTTCGAGTTTATGAAAAAATACACGAAGAAAATCCTCCGCACGAAAATGACTTGGTACGAAAAAATGGATATTTTCCTTTTTACCTACAATCTACCACTTACGGCTCTATTCTCATTGTACCTAGCCATCAATCTCATTTTATTGCCGTCACTAGGTTATGAATTGCATTACCCTTGGTGGCTGATTATCCCAACGGTGATTTTCTTCTTTGCCCCAATCGTCAATGACTTCATTACTTGGTTCACCAAGATTAGAAAGAAGGATTTTCTCCGCTATATGATCCTCACCTTTTTGCTCTACGGCTCCATGCTGTATCAAAGTATAAAAGCTTCTTTCCTTGCAGTAATTGGCAAAAAGGCAGTCTTTATCGTAACTCCAAAAACTACTTCAAAAATGACACTTGCCGAGGCTATCGAAATAAACGCAGAGGAAATCTCGTTTGCTGTCATAGTCAGCGATATCTCCATACTTTTCAAAAACAGCCTCGTGCCAGTCGCGCTCATCGTGGTTCCAGCGCTTTGTAGTGTCGGGCTAACATTGTATTCTAATGGCAGATCATCAAAACGAAAAATCACCTCAAATCGCCATCACATGCAACATAGCGAAATAATCTTAGAAAATTCTTCAAACCAAGACAATTAATTCAGATAATCAGTTTCTAAATCCGCACTTTTTGTGCATTTTTTGTTTCACAAAAAATGGTGGGGGCAAATTGTCCAGGCATTAACAATCTACAGAGAAGATATTCAGGAAAAATTAAATCGTGTTATAATGGAAACATAAGTATTATAGAAAGGAAACTTAATGGAACAAAATGTTGATGCTGGAGCCCCAATGACGCCAGTCGTAGATAGTAAACAAAAAAGCGGAAATGGATTAAAAATCGCTACTGCGATTGCGTGCGTTGTGGCAGTTTGTGGTATTGGGTTCGGTGTTTATGGTATGATCCAAAGTTCACAAAAGGATAGCCAGATTTCCGATTTGAAAGTTCAAATCAAAGAAGATGATGGCACAATTACCACTATTGAAACTCCCGAAATTGAGACAGCAACCAACAACGGTACGACCATAACTATAACTGGTCCGACTATGAGTAAAGAAAATACAAAAGATTACATCTATATTGGTGAGTGGGGAGTTAAAATTAAAATTCCTGAGAACTTAAAAGGAATTTCTTATATTTATGATAATCATTATCGTCTCAGTCTATGCGTTAATGGTATTGCAAATGGTGGTCAATATGCCCCAGATTTTGCAGACATTCACAAGAATGCTGGCGGCTTGGGCTGCATTGCGCAATACTTTGATAGTGAGTTAACAGAAAAACAAAAACAAACTGCAAGCTTTTCTAATGGCGAATTTTATTTAGTTTATTCTCACCCGCAAGCTGTTTATAGTATTGATAAAGGTGAGCAAAATTGGGAAGCTGATTCTGTTAATCTAATCCAGGAGATGCTGACTAAAAACATTTCAGCATTCTGAGTTTAGGGTATTAACAAACGATTTTATAGGGGGTAAAAATGCGTTTTCGGACGCATTTTTTGTGTAAAATTGGTACAAAATAGCACCCTAGGATCTGCAGGGTACTTAACAGACTTTTATCACTAAAAAATCGGCCATTTTGCCAATTTAAATACGTTTTGGTGGTTCCGGCTGGACTTGCCTGCCGTAGGCTGCCAAGTCCACTTTTTGTGCATTTTTTGTTTCACAAAAAATGGTGGTTCCGGCTGGACTTGAACCAGCGACACAAGGCTCTTCAGGCCTCTGCTCTACCAACTGAGCTACAGAACCAACTTATATTATTATACCACACTTCTTATTTTTTAGTAAGGTTTTTGTGATACGCTAGGAAATACCCGCCCCCAACCATCACGGCCCCGCCAATAATATTTCCTATTGTCACCGGCAATAGATTGCCAAACAAAAACTCCGCTATACTCGGCGCTACTCCGCCAGCAAGTCCACCCATCATCATGCCAGCCGGGACATAATACATATCTGCCACAGAGTGCTCAAACCCGCATAATACAAAAAGCATTATCGGGAAAAACACCGCCACAGCCTTGCCAGGCACAGTATCCGCAGAGAACGCAATCCACACCGCAACACAAACCAAGAAATTACATAATATCCCTCTAAGCATCGCCTCGAGAAAACCGAGATTCACTTTAGACATAGCCGCAGCAATCACTGTATCAGACATTGAATCTAATACACCACTGTACACAGCTATCACTGTCACGATTAATGCGCCGACCAAATTTCCAGCAAACACCAACCCCCAATTTTTTAATAGCTTTAAAACCCCTATCTTCTTACTAAAGAGCGCCGTCACCATCAAATTATTACCAGTAAATAGTTCGCTCCCGGCAACGACAACCATAAAAAGCCCTGCCGGGAAAATCATAGCAGCTACAATTTTCCCGCCAAGGAATCCACCAATCGTAGAACCAACCCCCGCAAGCGCGATAAATGCGCCTGCGAAGATACCGAGGAGCAGCATCTTCCACCAAGGAAGTTCGGCTTTTTTCTTGCCTACTTCTATAGATTTTTTCAAAATCTCATCTGGTGCCAGCATACTGCAAGCTCTGTCTAATTATTTTTTCTTGGTATTTTCTGCGATATCACGAGTATTGCGCCAGATCATGACAAGCATCATTGCGGCTTCATAGGCCACACGAATGACAACTGGACCAAGTACGAGCGTCAAAATAAATGCAATAAAGCTAAAGCTGATTAAGCTAAATGATACGAGTATACAGAAAATCGTACTGATATAGTAAAAAATCTTCAAGATGTCTTCAATCCACATGATCTTGAAGGCCAAAAAGTCCTTTAGCCAGACTAGGAATTTATTCTTGGAATTTTGTTTTGCTTTCACAAAAAGATAATATACTAAAATTCCACCGATAATGGCGAGAATTGCAGCAATAATCCCCCAAATACCAAAATCAATGGTATTTACATTTGATGCTGTAAGATAAGTGTAATTCATTAAATTCTCCTTTCACTCTTTCTTGTTTTAATCATACCATAAAAAATTTTATTTTGTATAAAATTCTATTATAATATTAACTATGAATAGGGTCCCACTAGCGGAGCGCATGCGTCCGACTAAACTTTCCGAGGTTCTCGGCCAATCCGAGATTATTGGTGATGGCAAAATTCTAACCGAAATCGTTAAAAAGGGAGAACCAGTCAATCTTATCTTCTGGGGGCCTCCAGGAACCGGTAAAACTACTCTTGCCCGCATCTTAGCTAAAGAATTTAAGGCAGATTTTATTGAAATTTCTGCCGTTACGGCTGGCAAAAAAGATATCGAAGAAGTCGTAGCTCGCGCCCGTATTAACTGGAATCTCGGAACTCGTACAGTCCTATTCGTAGATGAAATTCATCGTTTTAATAAAGCCCAACAAGACGCATTTTTGCCCCATGTTGAATCCGGTCTTATTACTTTAATCGGCGCTACTACCGAAAATCCGTCGTTTGAGGTTATCTCCCCACTTCTTTCTCGTTCTCGCGTTGTTGTCGTCTCCGCCTTAGATAAAACCGCCATCCTAGAGGTATTAAAACACGCCATTAAAGCCGAAAAAGCGACAAAGCGCATTACTAAAAAAGCGCTCGATCTGCTTGCGGAGTTATCTGGCGGCGACGCTCGCTCAGCTCTAGGTGACCTAGAATTAGCGCTTTCTTTGGCCGACAAAATTGACGAAAATGTTGTCTCTGAAGCCGCCGGTAAAAAAATGCCCGGCTATGACAAAAAAGGTGACAAACATTACGACACAATTTCCGCATTCATTAAATCCATGCGCGGCAGCGACGTAGATGCTGCACTTTACTGGCTCGCGCGCATGGTAGAGGCTGGCGAAGATCCAAAATTCATCGCGCGCCGCATGGTAATTTTTGCTTCCGAAGATATCGGGCTTTCCGGAAACGGCGCCCTTTCCCTCGCCACCGCTTGTTTTCAAGCTGTTGAACGTGTAGGCATGCCTGAATCTGGCCTCATCCTCGCTCACGCCGCCACCGCGCTTGCTCTTTCTAAAAAATCTCGCGCTACAACAGATGCCTGGTATACAGCTCTCGAACTTGCACGAAAAACTCCAAACGAGCCCGTCCCGATTTGCCTTCGCAATGCCCCAACCAAGCTCATGAAAGACCTCGGCTACGGCAAAGGTCAAAAATGGGAGTCCGGCTTCCATCTAGACAATTCGTACTTGCCAGACTCCCTTAAAGACAAAACTATTTTTCCGCGTTCTTCTTAGCCTTCATCTCAGCTTCAACTTTTTCGCGGATTTCTTTTTCCATCATCTCTGCACGCACGCGCTTCTCAATCTCCGCCCGCATCTTTTCTTCTTCAGATATATCAGATACATTAGGTGTTAACGTGTTAGATTCTGACATATCGGATTTCTCCGCAGTATTAGCCGTCCCCGCAGCCTGCAGATTATCAAGTTGTTTATGGACCTTTTCGAGTAATTCACGCTCAGCCAAAACATTGCCTTTCATAATTCGCTTTTTAGCGCCTCTAGAAATCACGAGAGCTATAATCGAAGAGATAACCCATATAGTGCCGGCAAATCCTGACAAAAGAGTCAATCTAGTCGCAATTTCATCATCACCAATTTTATTACTTATAATTGAGGCATAGATAGCATAAAGTTCTACATAAGAAAGACTTACTATCGCCGTAATTTTGAGTGGCTTAATAGCACCATTTCCATCATATTCTTTAATCGCAAAAATATTTGACGCAAGGAATCCAAACATAGCTAAATAAGTAGCTATTAACAAGACAATATACAGTGGATGATAGTCTAAAGCTATTGAATTTCTATATACCGGATAAGCTTCCCATATGCAAAAAATCCAAAAAATCGCAGCTATCAAAACTGAGCAAAGCCCAATAATAGCAAAAACCTGAATAGTAGTATTATCTTCTTCAATCCTTCTAACAAGATTGGATGCTACCGCTAATACAATAGCCACCAAAAACAGCGTTGCCATTATTTTTGTCATTACTTCACCAGTATCACTACCACCAAAAATTATTAACAACGCCCCAGTTATAACGCCACCTACAAAAACCCACATTGCTATTTTTAATAAATTCTTGCGGAAAACTTTAATTTTTTCCAAGCTTTTGTCGTTAATTATTTTACTCATAATACCCACATTATATCATGCATAATGCTTATGTCCAACCTTATTCAAGGAATGCTCCGGACTGTCTATCCCAAAGTCTGGCGTATTCCCCGCCTTTTTTGAGAAGTTCCTTGTGTGAACCTTGTTCTACGATTTTACCATCGCGAAGCACCACAATTCGATCAAGCCCCGCAATCGTAGATAAACGATGCGCCACTACAATCGATGTCCGCCCTTCCATCAAATTCGCAAGTGCCGCTTGAATCGCCGCTTCCGATTCCGAATCCAGTGCCGAAGTCGCCTCGTCTAGCACCAAAATCGGCGCATCTTTCAAAATCGCCCGTGCAATCGCAATTCTCTGCCTCTGCCCGCCCGAAAGTTTTACACCCCTTTCGCCCACAAGCGTATCATACTCATCCGGAAGTCCCGCAATAAACTCATCCGCATTTGCAAGTCGCGCCGCTTCATAAACTTCCTCGTCCGTCGCACCTGGCCGTCCATACGCGATGTTATCAAAAATCGACCGATGAAATAGCGACGACTCCTGCGGCACATACGCAATCGCCTCGCGCAGTGAATTTTGCGTCACTTTACTTACATCTTGCCCATCAATATAAATCCCACCCGCATCCACATCGGCAAACCTAAGTAGTAGCTTCGTTAGCGTAGTTTTACCAGACCCACTCACACCAACCAAGCCAATTCTTTCACCAGGCTTAATTAAAAGCGAAAAATTCTCAAAAATCGCTTCTTTGGCTTTTTCGTGCCTAAACGAAATATTATCGAAATTCACCTCCGCCTTAGTTACTACCATTTTCTTAGCATCCGGAGCATCTACCACATCATCTTCCATATCCAGAATTTCAGTCATTTCCTTACTATCACCAAAAATTCTATTCATCGTCTTAAAAATCGAGTGCACATCCCAAAGATCCTGCATAAGAGTAGAAGAATAGTTTACAATTAGAACAAGTGTTGAAATTGAAAGCATAAACCATTGCTGGCCGAACATCATCAAAACAATAATTAGTACGTTTATCGAAAAGAAAATCATATCAAAACAATAATTTCTTAAAGTATCCGCCTTCAAAACATTGATGGACGCCTTACTTACTTCCTTTTGCCATTTTTCATATCTTTTATGTTCAAATTTTTCCCTAGCATAGCTTTTTACCGACATAATATTCGTAATTGCATCCGAAAGTTGGCCGGTCCGTTTATTAGACATAGACGCTTCATACTCATTAAGCGGGCTGATTTTTTTCGACCAGCATGTCGCCACTATCATAAAAATCACCATGAAAACCAAAACACCCGTCGCATAAAGTGGAACTCGCGGAAACATGATCGGCATAATTACTACTATATCTATGATCGTTGGGATAATATTCCAAACCACTTCGTCCATAAACCGCTCGTAAGCACCAATAAATTTATTTACCTGCGAGACCAGCGAGCCCGAAAACTTATTGACATGAAATTGCATCGACTGGGCTTCGACCGTATCGAAGCATTGTAAATTCAAATCATACATCGTGTAGACTTCCATTTTCCAGCAGCACCAAAGCCTCAGTGGCTGAACTATATATCCCCTCACAAACTCAACTATTAAAAACACGACCCCATATGGCAAAATCTTCCCCATCAGCTCATCACCAGGTAAACCCTCTGACACAATCTCTAGCATCTGTGCTAAAAGTAGTGGATTAATAATCCTAAGAGATATCGAAATCGGAGTCAACAAAAAAGTACCAATTGTATAAAGTTTGTGCTTTTTATTGGCTCGCCAATAAAAATAGAGCGTTCTCCTTATTGGGTTCTTTTTTCTTTTCTCCATGGTATAATTATAGCATGGAAGATATAGTAAGTTTATGTAAACGCCGTGGATTTATTTTCCCTGGCTCCGATGTTTATGGTGGCTTCGCCGGCACTTGGGACTTTGGCCCGCTCGGCGTTACCCTAAAGAAAAAAATCATGGACGAATGGTGGAACTATTTCGTTGAAAATCGTGACGATATTTACGGTATAGATGCCGCAATCCTCATGAATCCAAGGACTTGGGAGGCTTCTGGCCACACCGCTACTTTTGCCGACCCACTCGTAGAATGCAAAGAATGCAAATCTCGTTTCCGCGCTGATAAAATCGCTGATGGTATTTCTGAATCCGTCACTACTGAAGAATTTTTAGAAACTCACACCAAATGCCCAGTTTGTGGCAAAGAGAATTGGGGGCCAATCCGCAAATTCAATATGATGTTTAGCACCCATGTCGGCGCCATACTTCCAGACGATGATGCTGAGCTAGCCGCTAAGAGCATCGCTTACCTTCGCCCAGAGACAGCTCAAGGCATCTTCACAAATTACAAAAACGTCGTTGACACGATCTATCCAGATATTCCATTTGGTCTCGCCCAGCAAGGCAAGGCCTTCAGGAACGAAATCAGCCCGCGTGATTTCATCTTGCGCGACCGTGAATGTTCCCAAATGGAAATCGAGTATTTCGTCCGCCCAGACAATTGGGAAGCTGAATTTGAAAAAATCTACAAAGAATGCGACAACTTCCTTGAGACCCGCATGGGTCTAAAGCTTAGCGACATCAATCACTTGGAAGTCGCACCAGAAGACCGCGCACATTACAGCAAGCGCACCGTAGATTTTATGTTTAACTATCCAAACGGCGAAGAAGAGCTCATGGGCCTAGCCTATCGTACTGATTTCGATCTTCAAAATATCGCGCGCGAGTCTGGTAAATCTATGGATTACCGTGACAAAATGACTGGCGAAACTTTTGTTCCACATGTCATCGAGCCATCTATCGGCGTCGAACGCCTCTTCCTGGCTGTCATCTCTAGCGCCTACACCGAAGATGAAGTCAACGGCGAAAAGCGCGTCGTCTTGAAGCTCTCAGAAAATCTTGCTCCATACAAATTCTGTGTTTCCCCACTTCTCAAAAACAAGCCAGAGCTCGTAGCAAAAGCCAAAGAAGTTTATGACAAGCTCCGCGCAAAATACGGCAATGTTACCTGGGACGATTCCGGCAACATCGGCAAACGCTATCGCAAACAAGACGAAATCGGCACACCAAAATGTGTCGTCATCGATTTTGACACGCTTGAGGATAATACCGTCACCATCCGCGACCGTGATACAACTGAGCAAGTCCGCGTATTAATAGATGAGCTCTAGGTAATTGGTTTTGTAAACATTTGAGCGAACCAGAAAAAATAATACTTTCACAGGGCGAACACGAAACTGATAATTTCGGCGCAGCCCTGACTGAAAGTATTATTTTTTTCTGCCGTAAGCGAAAGTTTACAAAACTAATTACCTAGAATTCCAACGAGCAATCGCATCCTTGATCACCTCTTTCGCTTCGTCAAGGCCAAAGAATCCTTTTACTTCAGTAGAACCAGGCTTCTTTAAATCTTTATAGTGATTGAAGTGAAATTCAATTTGCTTCAAAGTCTGCTTTGGAAGATCTTCCAAAGTATTGTAGCAATCACCGTTGTTGCGATCATCAGCAGGCACACAAATAATTTTGTCGTCTACCTCATCACTATCAACAAACTTCATTACGCCAAGAATTTTAGCTTTCATCCAAATCCCAGTGGTGAGTGGCTGATCGGTAATCATCAATACGTCCAACTCATCGCCGTCCTCATCAATAGTCTGTGGAATGAAGCCATAATTGCAAGGTTTTGCAAAAGCCATTGGTTCCACACGATCAAGCATGAAACACGCATGTTCTCTGTCCCATTCAATTTTATGATTAGAACCAGTTGGGATTTCGATCACTACATTTAATTCACCATTTTCATAATCCCCCGGCGTCAAAACTTTATTAAAGTCTGCCATATTGTCTCCTTTTATTTTCTATAATTATATCATATTGCCGCACCAGCAGCACGCATATCATCAATTACCTTTTCAATCCTCTCAACCGTCAAATCATTTTCTTTATTAAGCGAAACATTAATAATAATATAATTTCTGTTCATTTTGACAACGAGATTTTCCGCTGGCGGTATATTAGGAAAAGCCTCCTTCGCCAATTCTTCATTTTCATACTTATAGTAAATCTTCGCACTATCAATCTTATCGCCATCACGAAAATACACATAGTATATAGCTTCCGGCTTCCATTCTGCCCCAATACTAGAAAATTCACTCTTGAGTTGCATTACTACTTTTGTGTCGTCAGACACGAAGAAATCCTCACTTATCGGCTCTTCATTTTTTAGACCAACAATCATCCATGCAATTATAGCCAAAAGAATCGCCGAAACGAGCATTCCAAAAATCGTCTTTTTGCTAAATTTTCTTTTTCTAGTTTTATCCTTAGGCATATTTACATTATACTATATTTTATTTAGCGCTCGCGCGATTTTAAGCATATCCGGCAAATATTCTTCGATATTCTTAACTCGCGTCATGGTATTAATATCAACCGAGAGCATTAGTCTCATCGCTTTTATCAAATTCGCATCAAAACGCCCGCCATCTTTTCTATAAAAACCAGAATCATTGAAGTCCCACTCGTATTTCACGTCAGGAGATAATTTATCACCATTCACATCATAATACAAATTTATCTGCTCCCCCATTGCCTTAAGCAGATTAAACCAAAACCACGTCTCCACCAAATTAACACAAACTCCTTGGTCTAAAGCCCCTAGTGTCACGTCTACAATATTAAAGCAATCCGCACTATCAAAATTATCCGCCGCCACACTAATTCTTTTTAAAATTAGGCTAGCAAGCTCCATTTTTCCTAAATCCACCAAAATATTACCATAGTATTTGAGCATCTTCGCACTAGTGACCACGCCAAGCTCACTTTTTCCTTGGTGTATATTTATATCAATCAAGGAAAACAATTCTATGTTGCCAGCTAGTTTAGATTTTTCTTTTCTAACACCTTTTGCAATCGCTGAAATCTTACCTCGCCTAGTAATCAAATTCAAAATTCTATCCGCTTCGCCATAGTTTGTACGCCGAAGCACATAGGCTAGTTCCCTAACATCCTGCGTATTCGTCGACATACTTTTTTATCTCCTCTGGCAGCATTTCGTCCTTATTAAGTACCCCCACCACGCCGTAATTTCTCAAATCTTTGCCGGAAAAATCAAGCGAAGATACCACTACTACTGGAATCTTCATCGTATCATTATAAGACATTAATTCATTCAAAAAAGTAAACCCATCAGGACCACTCAATAATATATCCAGAAAAATCATTTCCGGATTTTCACCACTAGATAAAGCATTCATAGCCTCGATCGCATTACTAAAAATCCGCACATTCTTATGTGTAGCCTTCGCTACGCACTCAGCCATTATCTCATCATCATCAATCACGAAAATCATCTACATCTCCCACAGGGTCGTTTGTTTTGATACTGGCAAATCCACATAAAAACTCGTACCGTCGGAGTGCCTAACTGCGCCGACATTTGCATGCATATATCGCGAAAACTTTGACGCAATATAGAGCCCTAGCCCAGAAGAACCGGGCCGCATAGCAATAGATGTCGGCTTCGCGACGAAACCTCTTTTTATTTCTTTAAAAACATCCGTGGGTAACGCTGGGCCATAATCCCGAATCATAATTTTCACAAAATCATGGTCGTCTTTTACCAAAAGCTCAGAGCGAGTTTCTTCTCCAGAATAATGCATCGCATTTAAGAGAAAATTATAAATCACACTATATAATAATTCCCGATTCGCCGTCACAATTCTCTTGTGATTCGAGTATTTCACGAACAGGTTTCGTTGGTTAAATCTAAATAGATAGCTTAATTCCTTTATGACATCATCACATACTGCTCGTACTGCTACCGGCTCCATCTCGAATAAGCCATCTTCTAGCCGTCTAATTTTAGTCAAATCGTTTACTTGCTTGATTGCGCGTTCGGACACGCTCACCATTTCAGAGCGTATATGTTCGTTTGAGGCATCCATCCCGTCAAGAGATAAGGCTAACTGCCTCAGTACCGCGAGCGGTGACTTTAATTCGTGCGCCGCTACCAAAATACCATCTACCTCCGAATCCATACCCCCATTATATCATTTTCTAGGCGTTAAATTCAACTGTCCCGAGAAGTCTTTGAAAATCTTCGGCAAAATATACTGAATCAGTCTGCAAGACAACTGTTTTGTCACGAATCCTAAATATCACTATATATCCGAAATGTTCAGTATTTGGAATTGTCCCAGTATACAAATTCGCTGCTGTGCCAGCAATACTTACGGACTCCATCTTGAGATCGGAACCTTTCTTATCCATATATCTCTGATATTCGGCAGCCACAGCATCAAAAGCCTTATCCAGGATAGAAGCCCGAAGCGAGAATACTGCTTCCTTAGATACTGCGCTCACTTCTATTGGGTTAAAATATGCTTCAAAATCGCCGCCACTAGACGCATCTTTTGCGATATAAAGACTCCATGTCTTAGGGTATTCAAAAGTCAACTGACCATAATCTGCTGGTCCAGAAAAAACTCTGTATGGATATTTCTCTCTCTCCAAAAATTCTTCTTCGTCCTTCAAGGCCTGCTCGTTTTTAGCATCAGCAACCGCCACGGCAATCTGCCCTTCGACATCAAAACTAACCTCTTCATAAGCATTTGCTTTCCAGATAAAAAGACCTATAAAAGTCACTGACATAATTGCTAAAACCACAATCACGACAATCTTGATAATTCCGCCGATATCTTTTTTTTCTGTCGTAGAAGCAATCGGCGACGTAGCCCCATTAACTGTACCAGAAGTGCTTGGAGTATTAGGCACAACAGGAGTCCCAGGTGCAACAGGAGCACTCGGATTCATATTCTGAGTTAGTGTATTTGTAGGCGCAGGATTCTGATTATAGGGCCCAGAAAATTGCGTTTGTGAATAATCCATATGCTTATTATATCACTATTTTTGAAAATCTTTATCCAAAATTTCGATTTCGTTCTGTAAATCGTCTAAATTCTTTTGGAGTTCTTTAGCTAGTCCGATTACTGCTTTGTATTTTTCAACAGCTTCATCTAAATTAAACTCCTCCGACATAAACCAATCCGTACTCTTTTCCAACTCTTCTATTTTTTCGCTCAGAGTTTTTGAAGTAGCTTCATTTTCGCTCATACACCTCCTTTATTTCTGCATTAATTATTTTATCAAATGTTGTAATTTTCACAACATCACCTGGAGAAATCTTACCGGTAATTATTGAATATCCTCGCCTCAAGACTTCATCCGGATTCAAAGCCTCCAAAGTCTTGATCTGGTTTTCTAAAATCTTCCTAAAGTCATCGAGTTTTACTTTTGCAATATTAGAAACTCGCTCAACACTCCTATATTCCGATTGTTTCTCCGCTTCGATCGCACTACAAAGTCGAGCATAAAAATCCGCCACCCTACTTTTCGCCACCCTTAATACATCTTTTCTATCCGGAGTAAGAAGCTCCGCCGCATTAGACGGCGTCGACGCTCTCCTGTCGGCCGCTAAATCCACCAAACTTTCATCTACTTCATGTCCAATCCCAGTAATAATTGGTATCTTAGATGCTGCCACCGCCCTGACTAATCCCTCATCATTAAAGCAAGCCAGATCATCGGCCAATCCTCCACCACGCAAGATCGCAATCACTTCCACATCCCCCCTCTCATTAAAATAATTTATCGCCCTAATAATTTGCTCCGGCGCATCTAGCCCCTGCACCTGTGTTTTTGCGACTTTTATCTTAATGCCACCCCACCTAGCATTCAGAATTTTAATAAAGTCCGCATATCCAGCCGCCGCAGGCGAAGAAATCACCCCAAGATTCGTAAAATATTCTGGAATTTTACGCTTTTTACTAAGATCAAAAAGTCCTTCATCTGCTAATTTCTTCTTCAATATCTCAAAAGACTTCTTTATACTACCTTCACCTACCGGCTTTAACGCTGTTACAGTAAATGAAAATTTGCCTTGCTTCGTAATTTTTGGCGTACCTTTCACTATAATTTTCATTCCGTCTTCTATTGGCATTCTTAACTGGTATAAGACCATAAAACACGAAACCGTTGCGTTATCGTCTTTTAAGTCGAAAAATACCCATTTCCCTTGATTTATTTTAAAGCTCGCAACTTCACCTTCAATCAAAATATTAGAAAAACCATACTCTAAGCTCTGATTAACTACCGCCGCGAAATCAGTCGGTGTAAATTTAAGCCCTTCGTCCATTTTTCTTCTTCTCCCCACGAATTGCCTTATAGTATGGCCAAGAGCCAGTCAAAATCGTAAAGAGCAGAGTGAAGACTCGCGTCATAACAGTAATAATCGTGGCAGTCGGGAAATCTACACCAAGCGCAATCATAACCCCAGCCATTCCAAGCTCGTATAGCCCATACGGGACAATACCATCAAATACAGACCCGATCGCTTCTCCCACTAAAATAAATGGCAACAGCTCCGGCCTACCAAGCGAAATTGCTACTACCCAATAAGTTGCCACTTCAAAAAAGCTATAAACAAATCCCCACGCAGCCGGCGCTCGCAAAGATTTTTTATCTTTTTTAACAATCACAACACATTCATGAATATCCAAGAAATAATCTTGCAGTTTCTCAGAGCGTATCGTTCTATTTTTGCGGCCAAAAGTTACAACTTTTACCGCTAAATTTATTAACTTCGAAATAGTTTTCGCAAAAAAACTAATCCGTTTTTTACTACTTGCCACAAACACAATAATCGACAATCCTAGAAATACACCAAAATTCATGATCAGAGATATTGGTATAATCCACGTCGCATCTTCTGGGATCAAATTAAGAGCCGCTAAGATAATAATCGCAATTAGAGCCTGAAAATAATTAACTACCGTAGTGACAGCATATCTAAAAATATAAAGAAAGCTCGCCTGCCCAGCCGTAATATCAAATTTATGCAAACGGTAAGTCAAATACGCCAAGCCGCCAAGCCCGCCAGCGGGCACTGCGTGATTGACGAAATTTAATTCCGTCGATATCAAAAGCATCTCTTTTCTATTAAAATTCTTGTGGTACTTCCTCTTCAAATACGAAAAGAAAATTTGACCACAAGCGTAATACATAAAAAGCTGCTCCGGCACCAAAAACAGCAACACGAATAGATTAGCCTCACCGAGATGATAAAAAGTATCAACTATATCTGGCCAATTTTGATACACCACATATGCAACCAAAGCAGCCGTAGCGACCGACAAAATAGTCCTAACCGAAAAGCCTAAATGTTTTTTAGCCATAACAAAATTATATCACAAAAAAGCATTAAAAAAATCACCCTAGATTAAGGGTGATTTTGTTTTAGCGAACTTCTACGCGAACGCGTGGTAAAGATTTACCAGAAAAATGCGTCTTCTTCGTCTTTACGAAGGTGACAACACCATCTTTAGCTGCATGAATAGTGAAATTGCGAGACATATAAGTCCCTTGACCAGCTATTTTAGTAGCACCGGTCTGGCGAACAATAACTTCACCGTTCTTTACTTTTTGGCCACCAAAGCGTTTGACGCCAAGGCGCTGGCCAGCATTGTTGTGGACGTTCTTGGCGGTACCGCCAGCTTTTACGTGTGACATTTATTTCTTCCTTAAAATTATTATATCCCTCGCTACAATCTGACCATCCCTATAATAAAGGAGACCCTCGCGAGTTTTGCTCCCTACATTATACCCCATATCTTCAATCTCGTCAAGGATTTCGAGTCTAGAATAGCTTCCGTCAGATCTAAGCCACGCCGGTATCGCTATGGTCACAGGGGTATTAGATTTTATCTGTGTACTTAAATTCTTCAAAAAACCTAAAATTATGCTCCCACACTCTTGTTTTTGAGTTTTCAATTTGATTTCAACTGGAATTTGCGACATTGGAACGCCTAAATACCCCTCGCATGCCACCGCATCAATCGGCTGCTCCCAATGAAAAGAAGTTGCATCACCCTGTTGAATCTGGAAAGAGTCCTCCTCGGGGCGCGTCCGGCCGGCCCGTTTGCCTTCGGCAATTCGCGTCCCAAGGGGCGAGCGCCACGGGCGGCCGGCGCTAATACTCGCGCTGCCGCGCTCCGTACCCCCTTCGGAAGACTCATTGCCAGATTCTAACAGCCATTTCAAGTTCTTTTTGCTATATTCAACCATGCGGTCGCTGAGGTCGGTGCCGTAGGCTCGGTAGCCAATGAGGAGAGCTTCCTGCAAAACTACCCCAGTACCGCAAAACGGATCTAGAATTGTAGCACCTTCTGGCAATGGTCCGCAAAGATTAATTAAAATTTGCGCTAGCTTTGGTGGCAACATACCAACCTTAGCATCTCGTGCCGGACGCGCTTGATCTCTCCTCGTATAAGCATCTATGTCCTGCACTCCAACAACTCTATAATATTCATTTTCTACTTTTATTAACTCAACTTTTCGCTCATTCTTCCCAGATAAACCATTATGTAAAGAGGTCGCGGTTGAAAGTTCCGCGTCTTTGTTCTCTACCACTCTCACCGAACGTCCTTCCCGCACTAAAACACGCTTAAATTTCAGAGCCTCTATCGTCGCAGTCTTTTTACTCGCACCTTTTGAGTAATCCGAAACGCCTAGCGTAAGTTTACCTTCCGGCAATTTCAGCAAGAATTCTAACGGTTTTTCGTCTATTTTTTGTGCAATTTTTAAGCTACCACCCAATCTATCAATATTTACAACCTCACTAGTTGAAAAGATCGCAATTCTCGAAGATGCTTTTTTCACTTCCCCA
The DNA here is from genome assembly GCA_947306055.1 of uncultured Candidatus Saccharibacteria bacterium. Lineage (GTDB taxonomy): Bacteria > Patescibacteriota > Saccharimonadia > Saccharimonadales > Saccharimonadaceae > Nanosyncoccus. The sequence continues at coordinate 84,303 of CAMZFK010000001.1, forward strand.
AAAAGCGCGGAAAGCTCCGCGATTGATATCTCTGGTTGTCTACCAAGCACTGCAAGATAAATCATACTACGATTATACTAAATTATTCAAACACCGGCAAATCTTCTGGAAACGGATCAAAATCGCTTTCTTCAAAATCTTCAAAATCTCGAATTCCGTCTCCATCATCGTCTCGATACGAAGACGACCCATAAGGATTGTATCCTAATTCTATCAAAAATCTAGACGGCATATTATAATTTCTAGACCCATATGTATATCTTGAGGCCGCATAAGTCAAAAACAATTTTTTCATCGCCCTAGTCATCCCCACATACATAAGCCGCCTTTCTTCTTCCAAATCATCTGGATTTTCAGACGCACGACTCCCCGGGAAAAGCCCCTCTTCCATACCGACCATAAATACCACCGGGAATTCCAAACCCTTCGCAGCGTGCAAAGTCATCAAAGTTACCGAATTTTCTGCGGAACTTTCATCCGCGCTCGACATAAGGCTCGCATCGGCCAAAAAATCTTCCAAATTCTTATATGCACTCGCTATTGAGACTAAAACTTCCAAGTTACCCATCCGATCCTCTGCACTCGGCGTCCCATCATCAGTAAGACCTTTGAAATCAAAATACGAAATTGCTCGCTTAATAATATCACCGGGGTTTTCATCCTGCTCTATACTGCGCACAAAATTACAAATTTTTCCTAATCCGTCCCTAGCTTTTGTCGCTGTAAGTACACCCTCAAAATCGCAATCTTTCAGCGGATTTTCTACATTCATCGAATCCATTGCCGAAAAAACCTTACTAAGTGACACCTCGCCAATTCCATTAATCACATTCTTAGCTACCCGTTCAAAGCTCACTTTATCCCTTCCGCTCAAAATCAACTTCAAAATCGCAAGTATATCCTTAATTTCTTTACGATCATAAAATCTCAAACCACCAATAATTTTATACGGAATATGCATATCAATGAAAGCTTTTTCAAAAGTATACGACTGCGCATTAGTTCGATAAAGTACCGCAAAATCACTAAAATCCTTAAAATTCCGATTGAGATTCAATATTTTCATTGCTACGAAATTTGCTTCACCATTTTCATCACGCAAACTTTCAATTTCTACCGGTTCACCCTTACCAGCCTCCGTAAAAAGCGTTTTTTCGGTCCTCTTTTTATTCTTGTTAATGATCTTTTGTGATGCCTCAAGAATATTCCCCGTCGAACGATAATTTTGCTCTAATTTAACAACCTTAGCCCCAGGAAAATCCTTTTCGAAATTTAAAATATTCGTAAAATCCGCACCTCGCCAAGAGTAAATCGATTGCCAATCATCCCCAACCACACAGATATTTTTAGATTCAGACACTAATGACTTAATAATCTTATACTGAATAACGTTCGTATCCTGATATTCATCAATAAGAATATGCTGGAATCTATCCTGCCACTTCCTACGCGTTTCCTCACTTTTCGAAAGAATCTCCAAGACTTTAAGAAGTAAATCATCAAAATCTAGCGCCAAAGCCCTGCTTTTTTCTTTTTCGTATTCATAAAAAATCTTTGCAATTTGTTTTTGATTTGGATACATCGCGGTCGCCTCGTAATCTTCTGGCATATTACCACGATTTTTTTCACTCGAAATCACAGATTGCACCATCTTTGGCTTCAAACTCTTATTGTCACCGATCTTCAAATTTTTCATCACTCTTTTAATTAAAGAAATTTGGTCGTCGGCATCATAAATTACAAAATCTTTACTGAGACCCAATTTTTCGGCTTCCATCCTCAAAATTTTCACGGCAATTCCATGAAATGTGCCCATATATGGCAAATTTACTTCTGGTACCAATCTAAAAAGACGCTCTTTCATTTCCCTTGCAGCCTTATTGGTAAAAGTTACCGCAAGAATCCTATTCGGCATCACCCCGTTAGAAATCAAATTAGCAATTCGGTGCGTCAAAGTCTTCGTCTTACCACTACCAGCACCCGCCAAAATCAAAATCGGTCCACTCAAACACTCCACCGCTTCTTTTTGCGCCGAATTAAGCCCGCTTAAAATATCATTCATTGCTATATTATATACCAGTAAGAGGCATTATGTCAGCACCTAAATGCCTCAACCTTGCTGCAAAATCTTGATACCCACGATTAATTGGATACACATTTCTAAGAATCGACGTACCTGGCGCCGCCAACATCCCAATCAAGATCACTACCGCCGGCCTAAGCGCTTGTGGCGCTACCAATTCTGCCGATCTCCAATTGGTCGGGCCCTCAATATACATACGATGCGCATCGAGAAGCTCAACCTTAACATTAAGGTTCGCAAGCTCTGTCGTATAAATAGCCCTGTTCTCAAATACCCAGTCGTGAATCATTGTGCGCCCATCCGCAACTGCCGCAATCGCCGAGAAGAATGGTAAATTGTCGATATTTAGGCCCGGAAATGGCATCGGATGAATCTTATCAACCGGAGCCACTAATTCCGATTTTTTAATAATCAAATCTACTAATCTCGTTCTACCATTTGCAGAAACGTACTCGCGCGATTTTTCAAAACGCATGTTCATGCTCTTCAAAACTTCAAGTTCAATCTCTAAAAATTCAATCGGAGCACGCAATATCTTAATCTCAGAATGCGTCACTAACGCCGCAGCAATAAAACTCATCGCCTCAATCGGATCTTCAGAAACACTATATTCTACATCCATATTAAAACGCGGTCTACCATGCACCACGAGCGTAGTGGTTCCGATACCACTAATCTTTACGCCCAACTTTTCCAAGAAGAAACATACGTCTTGCACCATGTAATTTGGTGACGCTCCCACAATCGTCGTCTTACCAGGACAAAGTGCTGCAGCCATTAATACATTTTCCGTCACAGTATCGCCACGCTCCACTAGTACTATATACCTATCTGTATATTTATTTAAAGTATGTTGATTGACTTCTACTTCATAGAAACCACTATTCTTCTCTGCATCGACTTTTAACCCAAACGACTCAAGCGCCTTAATGTGTGGCTCTACAGTCCTCGTGCCGAGAGAGCAGCCACCCGCATATGGTATCGTAAATTTTTTGTATCGGTGAAGAAGTGGCCCCAAAAACATAATTATCGAACGTGTTTTTCGTGCCGCTTCAATATCCATTTCTTCTAATTTTAATTCGCGTGGTGATATAATTTCTAGGTCACGATGACGGTTCTGCCAATGACATTTTACGCCTATAGACTCCAAAACTTCAATAATTCTAAAGACTTCTTCAATTCTAGCCACCCGTCTAAGCACGGTTCTACCAGAGTTCAAAAGCGCCGCGCAAAGTAAACCCACGGCTGCATTTTTTGACGTGTTTATAGTGATTTCACCAGACAACTCTTTTCCGCCACGAATTCTAAAACTCTGAGAAGCTGAATCATTTATAGAGAGAATTTGTGTACCAAAAGCCTCCGAAAGCTTCTTTATCATCTCAAGCGAAATGTTTTGTCCACCTTTTTCTATACGATGAATTGCCGACTGGCTTGAGCCAACCGCCGCCGCCAAATCCTCCTGCGTCCAACCCTTTTCAAGACGCATTTGCTCAACAGTCTCACCAATTACTTGGTTGTAATTTCGTGCTTTTTTCATACGAAAAATTATATCACGAGATGAATATTTTTTCAATGCCAGGAAGTTCTTTTCCTAGCAAAAATTGCAATGCCGCACCACCGCCAGTTGAAATCAATGAATATTTCAAATTCGGATGAGTTTTAACTAATTCCTCGACAAAACCAGTTGTATCACCACCACAGATAATCGTCTCCGCATCTTCTTTTTCCCCCATCATTTCTGCAACAATAGTCGAAGCGGTAGAAAAAGCTGGATCTTCAGCTTTGCCCATTAGGCCATTCCAAACTATCGTCTTTGCGTCAGTAATAAATCCCGCAATTTTCGCAGTAGAAACTGGGCCTACATCCAATTTATTCCCCTCGCCATCCTCATCAAAATCCTCCGCCACATAAATCTTTTCTTTAGGCTCATAACCATCCGCCGCAATCTTACCGCCCACCACAATCTGATCTGCAATTTTGCTAAATTTTTCAATCAACGGAGCTTTATCTTCGACCTTTGAACCACCAATAATTAGTAGCAGTGGTCTTGCAGGATTTTCCATTGCTTTTTCTAAATTAGCAATTTCTTTTTCAAGCAAAAGTCCAGCGTAGATTGGGAGAATATTACCGATCGCATCGGTAGAAGCATGCGCACGATGTACTACAGCAAATCCGTCTTGCACAAATACCGACGCCCCAACCGAATCCACTATCTCACGAATAAAATCTTCGGAATTTTCTTCTTCTCCCGAATAAAACCTTAAATTCTCAAGCAGCAAAATCCCGCCATCTTTCAATCTTTCTACCGCCGCCGACACATCCGGGCCGGACACGTCATCTATAAATGAGACATCCGAGACAAGTTTTGCCAAATCTTTTGCTACCGGAGCCAAACTCAAATTCTTATCCTTCCCTTCTGGGCGACCAAGATGTGAGATCAAGACTATCTTCTTTGCTCCTTTTTCACGCAAAAATTTCAAAGTTTCCAAGCTCGCACGTATACGCAAATCATCCGTAATAACCCCATTCTCCATTGGCACGTTATAATCTACTCGCACCAACACGACTTGACCTTTTAAATTTGCATCACGAATTGTTCTAATTTTTCTCATTTTCTACCTTTCTTATACGTATCGAATTTTTATAGTATCCGTCCCAGCCTTTTCTTTGTCACCAGATACAATGACAGCTAATAAATCTTTTTCGCCCTCTTTCGTCTTTAGATAGCCACTTTCTTTTAACTCCTTCACTAAATCATAACCAAACTCATCTGAATATGGTCTAGTAAATGCTGAATTTGCGTAAGTAAGTGCTAGTTGGTTGGCTACTCTCGTATTTGGAGTTACCGAAATAATCGGGACATTCGGTCTTTGTGCGGCCATCGTCACCGCAGTGACACCGGAAGCGGTCTGGCATACCACTACATCTGCATTGATTTTTTCCGCCAACCTAGCTGCTGCATCCGAAATCGCGTCATAGGTCACCTTTTCCCCTTCAGGAGAATGAGCTAACGGAGCCAAACGTGAATGATTCTGTGTATACAAAATAACTTTTTTCATCGCTTTTACTGCTTCGATTGGATATCTTCCATTAGCAGTTTCATCCGAGAGCATCACTGCATCAGCACCTTGTACTACCGCCGTCGCGACATCAGATACCTCTGCACGCGTAGGCTCTGGTGATTCTACCATCGAAGACAACATCTGTGTCGCCACAATACAAAGCTTAGAGTTCGCCCTACACATCGCAATTAATTTCCTCTGAATAATCGGCACTACCTCCGCGCCCGCCTCCACAGCCATGTCTCCACGTGCGATCATAATACCGTCAGAAGCCTTAACTATCGCTTCCAAATTCTCATCTGACGAAATTGCTTTCTTAGTCTCTACTTTAGCAATTACTTTTGCAGTAGACCCAAACGAAAGCAAAATTTGTCTTAATTTTTCAATATCCGAAGCGCTCTGCACAAAAGAAAGCGCTACATAATCATAATCTTGCGTTGCACCGTATTCGATGTCAGCCAAATCTTTATCGGTCAAAATATCGCCACCAAAATCCGTGTCTGGCAAATTCAAGCCTTTTTTAGACATAATAAAGCCATCATTTAAAATTTCTACTTTGATAGCCGTATCAGAAACAATTTCTATAACATTGCTTTTAATTTTGCCGTCGAACATCGATAGCGGCTCGCCCACCTTTACTTTGTCCGCTAAGTTATATTGCACTGGAACTTTTTTGCCACCGTCGTGCTCAAAATCAGCTGATTCCAGAATGAGTTCGTCACCAGCTTTTAAATCGAGATGGTTATCTTTTAGTGTCCCTAGACGAATCTTCGGCCCTTGCAAATCCTGCAGTATTGCTACTGAACGACCTTTTTTCTTTGCAGCCGCACGAATCCACTGAATCTGCTCATCACGTTCTTCGTTTGTCCCGTGCGAACAATTCAATCTACAGCCATTAACCCCAGCCATAATCATTTCTTCAATTTTTTCGGCACCAAAAACAGACGGTCCTACAGTTGCTAAAATTTTAGTTCTTTTAAAAAGTTTACTCATATATCTATATATTATCATATGATAGTTTTTATGGTAATATATAAATATGGCATATTCAAAGAAAAAAAGCCCCCTAAGGACTCAATCTCGCAAAAATCAATTTAGTAGCAAAAAAAGCTGCCACCATGTCACAAAACACATAGCAATACCAGCCGCTGTTTTAGTGGTGCTCACATTAGTATTAGTAACACTATTTAATATTTTCAATAGTCCAGAACACCTCGTCAAACAAAAAATCACCTCTATCGCCGAAGACTACTACGAAAATTATCTCTACGAAACAATCACCAAGACTAATCATATTGGCAAAATCAATGAGACAAATTCTATCGAAAACATATTGAGCCATTACGAGAAAAGAGGTTTTGCCAGCCTTACTTTGAGGCAACTACTCTCTTACGACAACGACAAACACCCTGATGCAGCATCCATCGTCCTAAAATACTGCGACGAGTCCGCCACGTCAGTACAAATCTTTCCGGAACAGCCATTCGGTAAAAAAGATTACCATATAGAATACACCTACTCTTGCAATTTTTAAGTTTTTTGCTATAATAATCGCATGGTCTCGTAGTATAACGGTTAGTACATCGGGTTTTCATCCCGACAACGCGGGTCCGACTCCCGCCGAGATCACCAAGAAAAAAGAGGTCGTTAGACCTATTTTTTTATTGGTGGCGAGAAGGGAGTGACGAAGTCCCTCCCGCCGAGATCACCAAGAAAAAAGAGGTCGTTAGACCTATTTTTTTATTGGT
>CAMZFK010000002.1 GCA_947306055.1 uncultured Candidatus Saccharibacteria bacterium
AAGACACCAAGGAAGAGGAAAAAGACACCAAGGAAGAGGAAAAAGACACCAAGGACGATGACGACAAAAAAGAGACTCCCCCAATCGACCAAAATCCTTCGTATCCTGTGAACCCAGTTCTAGAGGAGAAGCATCCGGAAGCCGAAATCAGAAACAACGACCCAGACATCACCAAGAAAGAACTCAATCAGACAGAGACCCCAGCTACTACATTGCCTCAAGACCAAGCCAATTTCAGTGCCATTACCGAGCAGGCAAGAAATGACGCAATCATAGCCGAACAAAATCAGCAAATCAGTGCAATGCAGGCTGAAAACCAAAATCAAGCTGCTATAATAGCAGAGAGTCGCCGTGAAGCCGAAGCTGCAGAAGCTGCAAGGCTTTCCGAAGCCGAAGCTGCCCGTGAGGCCGAACTTAGGTGTGCCGCTGATGAAGCTGCAGCTAGAGCACAGGCTGAAGCGGAGAAGGCTCAGGCAGAAGCAAACAAGGTAGAATCAGCAAATGCCGCCGATGAGATTAGCCGAAGTATAGCTCAGCAAGAAGCAAACAACCTCGCCGAAGCAGAGAGAGCAAACGCTGAAGCCATGAGCGTAGATGACAATGCTCGCGACGGTAACAGTTTCAATAATGGCGATTTTGATTTAGTAGGAGGGAACTAGGATGGGCAAGAATAATAAAATTAAAGAAGGGAAAGCTATGAAAAAACTTTTCAAAGGAAGCCTAGCCTTAGCAACAATATTAACTCCAGCAATTGCCATGGCTTCGCCGACGTTTGCTTGGGGACCGGAGCGCACGACTTACACTAACGCGAATCCAGCGCCGGAGGTCACTTTTAACTCCATTACCGACAATGCGGCGATTGGTGATGAGCGTAATTTCGTCCGTGTTACCGAACTCGGTGGCGAGACGAAGGACTATGTCGATACGCTAAAAATTGAGCCAGGCAAAGAGTATGAAGTCTATATTTATTATCATAATAATGCCGCTTCAAATTTAAACTCAAGTGGTAAAGGTATAGCAAATGGCGTCAAAGTCTCTTCCGCCTATCCGACCATCGTCAAAAAAGGCGAAAAAGGCATGGTCAGCGGGATTATCTCCTCAACCGACGGCAATCCGCCAAAGGTTTGGGATGAAGCCTACCTCACTACAGATTACGATGAAGTAAATCTTCGCTATAAGACCGGCACCGCCATCATCCATAATGGTGGTAGAGTCAACGGCTCCGTCCTCTCAACTAACCTTTTCACTGAAGCAGGTACATATATCGGTATCAATGTGTTAGACGGGCGTATTCCTGGTTGTGCCGAGTACTCAGGGTATATCACTTATACTCTAGTCGCTGAGCGCACCGCCGCTTCAGTCAAAAAGCAAGTATCTCTGGATGGTGAAAATTGGTACGAGCAAGTCAGCGCTAAAGCTGGCGAGTACGTCACGTATAAAGTCACATTCAAAAACGAAGGCAACACGAAGCTCGCAAATGTAATATTCAAGGATGCTCACGACGAAGGCCTTTCGCTTCGCTCTGGTAGCACGAAAGTTTACGACAACAAAGACGTAGAAGCCTATAGCGGTGACGGGACTTCTGGCAGAACCATCGATGATATCCTGGATATTAGCGGATATAATACTGGTGAGGCTCATATCGGCGCCCTAAGGCAGATTATTTACCAAGCCAAAGTCAGCGACGACGAAACTTATTGTGGTAAGACTTTAAAAAACACTATCACTACGAAATATAATGTAGACGGGAATATTTCCGACGAGGCTAGAGTATTTGTAGTCTGCGAAAATACCGAAAACCCAGCTCCTATTCCAGAGCAGGGCCCAGAAGAAGAGCTTCCAAAAGAAATTGTCAAAACCGGTCCAGCAGAAATCGTCATGGCAGTAATAATTGTTCTTGCTATTGGCGCTGGCAGCTTCTATTTGTGGCGCACTCGTCGTACGCTTAAGACAGTAGAAAGTACAGTCTCCGGCAAGACTACCGAAAATGCAGAGGGTAAGAAATCCGAAGCCATCGACAAAAAAGAAGAAAAGTCAAAAGATTCTAAAGAATCAAAATAATAATTAGCCTAATACAAAAACTCGCCAAATGGCGAGTTTTTGTATGGATTACCTCTTGTATTTTTATCTAATCTGTGCTATAATAGGCGCATTATTAGCTCAGCAAACGAGCACGGCGGTGGCAATGGCGTCACAAGTCAGGTCTGCGTTTGCTTTAACCAAAGGAGTCACAATGAAAGAATACGAACTTTCTGTGCTATTTCATCCTGACCTCGAGATGAATATTGACCCTGCCCTAGACAAGGTCAAAAAAATCATCGAGACCAGCGGTGGCAAAATCACCAAAGAAGAAAGCGAAGGCAAAAAACGCCTTGCTTATTCAGTTAATGGTCAAGATTTTGCAATCTATTACTTCTTTAACTTGAGCCTCCCAGCTGCGGCTCCAGCGAAGATTTCTTCGGTACTTAATATTACCGACGAAGTTTTGCGCTATCTCCTCGTCAAAGCAGACGAGCGCAGAGCCAAGATGGAAGCACGTCGCAAAGAAAAAGCAGACGAAGAAGTAACTGAAGAAAAAGGAGAATAACTTATATGCGCGGTTTTTCTAAAGCTATTATCACCGGTAACCTTACACGTGACCCAGAGCTTCGCAACACTCAAAGCGGTGCTTCGGTCTGTTCTTTCTCAGTTGCAGTTAATCGTGTTTATCGCGATACCAGCGGCGACCAAAAAGAAGACGTCTCGTTTATCGATTGTTCCGCTTGGGGCAAACTTGGCGAAATGATTTCTCAATATGCCAAAAAAGGCACCGGCGTGCTCGTATCGGGACGCTTAAACCAACGCTCTTGGGAAGACAAAGATGGCAACAAACGTTCTAATGTCGAAATCGTTGTCGAAGATTTCAATTTCGTTGGTAACCCACCACGCGAAGGCGGCAATAGCTATGGAGGTGACAACTCCGCTCAAGGACAGCCAGTAGACATCCCAGACGATATTCCAGATGGCGAAATTGAACTTAGCGAAGTCCCATTCTAAAAATTAAAGAAGGAAGGATACTATGAAAAGATTAAAAAACGATCCAGATCTATATTTCGATTATCGCGATGTCAAAACTTTGCAACGCTATATTGACATATATGGTCGCATCGAGCCAATCTCTAAGACTGGTCTCTCAAGCAAACAGCAACGCCAACTCGCCGTCGCCGTCAAGCGCGCACGCCATTTGGCACTTTTGCCTTTCGTTTCGAACAATTAAGGAGTAATTATGTACGGACCAACAGATCTAAAGAAAAATACTCTAATTACTTTAGACGGCCAGCCGTATAAAGTGGTGGAGTACTCACAAAAAGTTATGGGCCGCGGTGGTTCCATTGTAAACGTAAAGGTCAAAAACCTTGTCACGGGCGCTCTGCTCCCAAAGACCTTTAAAGGCCAAGAAAAAATTGAACCGGCCGAGGTCACTACTCGCAAAGTTCAATATCTCTACAAGGATGATGAAAAGTTTTATTTCATGGATCCAGAGACTTTCGAGCAATACGAACTTATGGGCGACATGGTCGGCGACATGAAAGATTTTATGAAAGATGGTGACGAAATGGAAATCCAATTCTATAATGGCACTCCAATCAATCTCCAGCTTCCAAAGAATCTCTGGCTTGCAGTTACCTACACCGAGAGCGTAGTTAAAGGTGACACTACTACTTCTGTAATGAAAGATGCTACTTTGGAAACCGGCGTAGTGGTCAAAGTCCCAGCATTCATTAAGGAAGGCGACATCGTCTCAGTCGACACCGAAACCTACGAATATCGTGGAAGGAAATAATGGCAGCACGGACGGGTGACGGAGCTTGGGGGACCCCCACGGAGCCTTGCGACGTGGGGGAAAATGCGACGGCAGGACCCGTCCGGGGCTATATTAAACTCTCTAATGCTGTCCGCGCCTTCAATTTCGATTTCCGTGGCAAGACCGTGCTCGATATCGGTTCTTCGACTGGCGGTTTCACCGAGCTCGCCCTAAAAAACGGCGCGAAAAAAGTCATCGCAGTAGAGAAAGGCTCTCACCAAATGAAGGCCCCTCTCCGCTTCGATCCCCGCATCGAACTCCACGAAAAAACCGACATCTTCGACGTAGAAGCGCGGACAAAAGTAAAGCCCTCTGAGGGGCATCCGCAGTTGCTACGAGGACGAAGTGACGAGCCCCGTGAAGACGGGCGCGAGGAACGTCCCGAAGAGGGCATTACTTTTGTCCTTACTCCTGACGCTATAGTCGCAGACGTTTCTTTTTTGAGTTTGACGAAAATATTGAAGTACGCCAAGGGGCATTTATCTGGCAAAAACACAGATTTTCTCGTGATGCTAAAGCCCCAGTTTGAAGCTCGCGAAGACCAGCTACATAAAGGTGTCGTCAAAAACGAAAAAATCCGCCGCGAAATTATCAAAAACTTTGAACAATGGCTCAAGCAAAACGGCTTCGTTATTATTAAAAAACGCGATAATGACCTCGCTGGCCGCCACGGAAATTTGGAACGTTTTTACTGGTTGAAGCAAGCAGGGAAGTAGTATTCGGGATACACTCAAGGCGCTCTCCCGAGCGCGTGGTTTAAAAACTACTTTTTACTTGCATTTCAACGAGATTAAGCTTATAATTGAAGGTATGGATTTATTGCATGGAGTGGGCGACTTCTTCTCATTAGACATAGGGACGAATTCGATGCGGATCGTTCAGCTTTTTGGTAATGCCAAAAATGGCTGGACTTTGTCAAAATATGCTTATGTCCCAATCAACCCAAAACTTACTTCTGATATCTCCGAGTTGGGCAAAAAACGCCTCGGCGAGGCCATTTTGGGCGCAGTAAACCAAGCCGGCATTAAGACAAAAAATGTCGCCGTTGGTATTCCGGCCACCAAGACATTTACCTCAGTTGTAGAGACTGATACGATGGAAGAAAAAGAGCTGGAAAAAGCTTTTCACTACGAAATCGACAAGTACGTCCCGATGGCAATTAGCGATGCAAAAGCAGATTTTATTATCCTTGGGCCAAGTCCAAACGATGCTACTAAGACAGAAGTTCTCGTGTCGTCAGTAGCAAAAGAATATGCAGAAGCCACCATGGAGACCATTGAGAAGACAGGCCTTAATATCATTGCTATGGAGCCAGAACCTCTCGCGATGGCAAGAAGCCTCGCTTTGCCAGGGGCGATTGATGCCAATCTAATCGTTGATTTTGGCGAAAAATCTACCGATCTTGTAATAGTCTACAAAGGCCAGCCACGCCTGGTGCGTTCTGTCCCGGGCGGGTTTGGGCAATTAGCTAAAGCCGTTGCAGGAGGCGTCGGCGTTCGCGAAGATCAAGCTCGACAATTTATCCTTAAATTTGGTTTAGCTGAGGATAAAGTCGAAGGCCAAGTCTTCAAAATTCTTAGCCATTCTCTTGATAACTACGCGGTAGAGCTTACCAAATCAGTTCGCTTCTTCCAGACTAAATATCTCAACGGAAGAGTCGGCGGTATTATCCTTTCTGGTTATGCTAGCATTATCCCACTCTTCGCCGAATATATCGAAGCCAAGACCGACATCCCTACCATGAAAGGCAACCCATGGCAATCAGTTCGCACTACTCCAGACCAACAGGCTGCGCTTTCATCAGTGGCGAGTGAATTCGCTGTAGTCATAGGCTTATCTGAAAGGAGCAATGACTAATGGCCCGTGAGATCAATCTAGTACCAGACGTCAAAAATGAGATGATTAAAGCGCTTAAGTTGCGCAACCTCATTTTCTTCATTTGTATAGTAGTAGCTTCTGCTAGCGTTGCCGTAAGCGTGATTTTTGCATCCATTGCTGGTGGCCAGCAGGCAATCGTCAACGGCAAAAAAGAAACTATAGCTGAGCTTTCAGACAAAATTAGTTCCTATAGTGATCTAAAAGATTTTCTTACGATCAAAGACCAACTAGGGAATCTTTCATCTATTGCGGAGAATAAAAAACTTCTTTCTAGGACTTTTGGGATTCTCACAGCTCTTCTACCGACCGGCCTAGACACCATCACTCTTTCCGAGCTACAAATCAACCTCGTCGACGATGAGCCAACAATTTCTTTTGACGGCCAAGCCAATGCCAACAGCGCGCCGTTCATTGATTATAATGTACTAGACTCATTCAAGAAAAGTATGCAATACATGCGCTACGATTATGGCGAATATGTCGACAAAAACGGAGAAACTATCCCAGCCTACTGTATGGTGGAGTCCGGCGCAGACGGAGCAACTTTCTATGATGCAGATAAGCAAAGCTATTATGCATATTGGTTAATTAGCGGTGATGGTTGTGACCCATCATATGAAGAAGACGTAGATAGCAAAAAATCAAAGCAGTCCCAAGAAGAAGACAAAAAAGAAGAGATTCCAGCCACATATCATGGTTATGATGTTGAAGCATATGAAAACCAAATTGCAGTCCGCGTCTGGCGTACCCCGCAATTTAATGATTGGTATAGCATAGAAGAAAAAGCAGGTAAACCATACATGAGCTTAGACGGTGACATTTCAAATGTTCCGCACTTTGTAAGCGAATGTACGACTTACTACGGCACAGAAGCCGGCAAGGGCGTAATCAACTGGGAGAGCTATAACAACGATTGTAAACTCGTCCCAGACGGCGCAGACGGCATTAATATTACGGGTTCCTCTAATGGTCGTGATGCTTCTTCCGAACTTGTGCTCCGTTTCTCAGCGACGATTACGCTAGCCGAAGAGGCTTTCGACTTCAACAACAAGCACTTAATGGCAATCGGTCCGACCGGGCGCCACAATGTGACAGACTCTTATGTCCAAATTCAGAATATGTTTGCAGAACGTGCTAATGATTGTGCGCCAGGCGATGCCGCATGTAGCGGAGGAGGGAATTAAAATGGCTAGAGAAATTGCAATATTAAAACGCGCTAAAATCTCCCAAGCCCAGCAATACATGATTTTGGCAGTGCTTGGTGCGTCACTATTTTTAGGAGCTACACTTGCCCTAGTAATGCACTTCACGACACAGATTTCGTTTAATGCAAATGTCATTTCGGAAGAAGACAAGGCGATTGCCGCATATTCAAACACCATAAAACAGATTGGTATTTGCACCAAGCCAGCAGGAGATGTCTATACACTAGAAGAACTCAAAAAATGTAGACCAAATAGCATTGAAATATCTAGAGTTCCGAATACTTTACGCGCCAACATCATGAACAGTATGGCTGCTAATGCCGCCTTGAATTCCGTGCCAAAAGAAGATAGCACGAGTTGCGTCAATCCAAAAACCAACAAAAACTACACGTATAACGAAATGCAAAATTTATACAATGATGCTAAAGATGACGAGGAAATGGTAGCGGCTGCTGAGTTAATCCAGCACTGTTCAGCTCTGCGCGTCATCCCAGATGCTCTCCCAGCTTTCAAAAACGAAGAAGCACTTCTAGCCAGCTTGAACAAAATTTTTATTCTTTCTGACTGGGAGCCAAATTCGCTTAGCCCATCTGGTACTGCCACGGTGGCCCCATTTGGCACGAACCTAAATAGTCTATCAGTGCGTCTTTCCGTCGAGGCAGATTCTGCGACTACTACTAGAGTCCTAAGCAATATCGAGCGCTCGATCCGTGAGTTCAATATCGAAAGAGCCACAATCGAATGGGGTGGGGATGATAGCCTAATCTTGCAAGCTCAAGCCACAGCATATTTTATGGATGAATCGACGCTCAGCGAGACGACTAAGACTATCAGACCGAAAGGAGTCAAATGAAAACCGATCTAACCACTGCAATCGTATCTGCAATAATTGGAGTAGCTGTAGCATATTTTCTTTGTAATGTATTATTACCGCAAATTGACGAGGTTTCATTTAAAACGCTCACTTCGTCCCCAGACTACACGCTCCGCGAGCCAAATGTAGATATCTTTAATTATCGTGCACTTAACCCTACGGTTGAAGTATACGTCGGCAGCGAAGAAGAAAAACCAGAAGAAGAAAAACAGCCAGAAGAAGGGGAACAAGATGGCGCTTCTAACTAAAGAAGCCGAAGAAAGTATCATTAGCCTTCTTTTGTCAGAGGGTCTTGTAGAGGGTGCTCTAGTTAATAAAATAAGAGAAACTTTAGGAGATCAAGGCGGCTCAGTCCTTAACGAATTATCAAAGCAGGGGGCTACTAATGAAGACATGGTGGCACATGCCACGGCCGCTATTTTGGGTGTCCCGTATGTCGACCTAAAAAATATCGCCATAGATCAAGACATATTGAGCCTGATCCCGTACGAGGCTCAAATTCGAGTAAAGGCTATTCCTCTCGGTGAAAAAGACGGTATGCTAAACGCTGCTATGGCAGATGTTACAAACGTTCAAGCGACCGATTACCTTTCAAATTTAACCGGTAAGCCTATCCGCGTCTGGATGTCGTCCGAACATGGCATTCGTGAAATGATTGAAAAAAATCATGGTGATTTTGCCGGAGTCAAAGAAGCAGTCCGTGAAACCAATGCAGAAGAAGCTGCCAAAGAGCAAAGCAATGTCAAAACAATTGTTCAGGACTCGCCGATCTCAAAAGCCCTTACTACGATTTTAAGTTATGCTGTTCGAACTAAAACCTCAGATATCCACATTGAACCACTAGAGGACTCTTTGATTATCCGTTGTCGCGTCGATGGTGTGCTCAGAAAAATCATGGAATTGCCAAAAAATGTTGCTCCGGCACTTGTGTCGCGCATCAAGATTTTAAGTAATCTTAAAATCGATGAACATCGTATTCCTCAAGACGGTCAATTTACAGTTGCGGTAGACGACAAAGAGGTAGACCTTCGTATCGCAATTTCGCCAGTAACTTGGGGTGAGCAAGTGGTAATTCGTCTTCTTGATAAAAGTGGCACGAGCATGAACATCGAAAAAATGGGTATGAGCGGCCACGCTCTCCGCACTGTGCTGTCCGGCATCAAGAAGCCAAACGGCATGATTTTAACATCAGGCCCTACTGGCTCCGGTAAGTCCACGACGCTTTATGCTTTGATCCAGCAAATTAAATCTGAAGAAATTAATATTGTCACGCTCGAAGATCCAGTCGAATACAAGATGGAAGGCATCAACCAAATCCAGGTGAATGTTGACGCAGGCCTTACTTTCGCATCTGGGTTACGCTCGATTTTACGTCAAGATCCAGACGTGGTGATGGTGGGTGAGATTCGTGATAGCGAGACGGCTTCGCTAGCTGTTCAAGCAGCACTCACTGGCCACCTTGTATTCTCGACTCTTCACACCAACTCAGCAGCAGGCATTTTACCTCGTCTTCTAGATATGGGCATCGAGCCATTTTTGCTCGCTTCTACTCTAAACGTTGTGATTGGCCAGCGCCTTGTCCGCCGTCTTACCGAAAAACGTGAATTTCACAAATCGTCAGACATCGAGACTGCCGCCATTAATTCTATTGTCGGGGATATCTTGCCAACATCACCAGACGATGTAGCGGCGGTCAGCGAAGATCTTGGCTATCCAGGTCTCCCAGTCAAA
Organism: uncultured Candidatus Saccharibacteria bacterium; assembly: GCA_947306055.1. Taxonomy (GTDB): domain Bacteria; phylum Patescibacteriota; class Saccharimonadia; order Saccharimonadales; family Saccharimonadaceae; genus Nanosyncoccus. Next base: position 9,533 of record CAMZFK010000002.1, read on the forward strand.
AACGACAATTATTATATGCTTGCCAAAGGTATGGATACTAAGGAAACGCCGGGTGGGTACAAAGGTCGCGCCGGTCTTTATGAAACTATTGAAGTCGACGAAGACATTCAGAAGATGATTACTAGTCATGCCACCGCCGCAGAAATTATGCGCTTAGCGCGTTCTAAAGGTACTATTACCATGCGCCAAGACGGCATCCTGAAGGTTCTTTCTGGCATTACGTCTATCGATGAAGTTAATCGTGTAGCGAGTGATTTATCATAATGCTTATGGTATAATAATAGTATGGAAGAAAGCACGAACCAGAGACAAGTCAAAATCGAAATATTGCTCGAAGAGTGTATTCGTCGCAATGCTTCAGACTTACATATTCAATATGGCTTACCTCCAATTTTGCGTATCGACGGGGCTCTCTCCCCGATTGTAGGAATGCCGCCGCTAAATGCTGACATGCTGAAAGACTTAATTTTTGCTACATTAGACGAAGAACAGCAAAAAATTTACCTAAAAGACAAAGAGTTTGATTACTCATTTGCTTTTGGCGATATTGGTCGTTTTCGCGTCAACGCTTTTCATGAGCGTGGCAAAATGGCTGCTGCCTTTCGTCTAATCCCGAACAAAATTAAATCCATCAATGATCTCGGTATGCCACCAATCGTTGAAACTTTTGCCGATTATCCTAGAGGTCTAGTCCTCGTTACCGGCCCTACTGGCTCTGGTAAATCTACCACCCTCGCAGCTATTATAGACAAAATCAATCGCGAGAAGAGCAAGCATATTATTACGATTGAAGACCCAATTGAATTTACACACAAATCTCAGCGTTCGGTCGTAGTCCAGCGTGAAGTTCATTATGATACGTTTAGTTTTGGCGCCGCGCTCCGCTCAGTTTTGCGTGAGGACCCAGATGTAGTTCTGATTGGTGAAATGCGTGACCTTGAGACTATCCAAGCAGCAATCACTATTGCCGAGACGGGCCATCTAGTCTTTGCTACTTTACACACGAATTCTGCTGCACAATCCATCGATCGTATGATTGACGTATTTCCAGCACATCAGCAAGGGCAGATTCGTTCACAGCTCGCTGGCATGCTAAACGCAGTCTGTTCGCAGCGCTTAGTCCCAGCAGTTGGCGGTGGGCGTGTCGTTGCGGCAGAAATTTTGGTAGCAAATCCTGCCGTCCGCTCACTCATCCGTGAAGGTAAGACTTTCCAGCTCGACACAGCAATCCAGACCGGCGCCGACCAAGGTATGCAGACGTTAGATCGTACGCTAGCCAAGCTGGTTCGTAGTGGCGAAGTTACTTATGAAGACGCAAGAGACTATGCTGTAGACATTAACGATTTTGATCGCTATACGAAGGGCTAAAATGAAGCGTTTTAATTACAAAGCAAAAGAGAAAGCCACCGGCAAAATGATAAAAGGTAGCATCCAGGCGGACAACGAACGCACCGCAGGGAAGCTTCTTTTAGAGCAGGGATACATTCCGCAGACCGTAGTAGAAGAAGGTGCCGCCAACCCACTCTTGAAGGCTCAAAATCGTGTCAATAATAAAGACAAGATTATGTTTACACGCCAGCTAGCTACGTTGATTGGCGCTGGTTTACCGCTATCTGCTAGCCTCCGCACGGTTTCCGAACAGACTCAAAGCAAAGGCATGAAGACCATCGCAGAAGAGATTATCGCCGCCGTAGAATCAGGGAAGAGCCTCTATGAAGCCTTTTCGGCCCATCCAAAAATCTTCAATGGTGTCTATCTTGCTCTTATTCAAGCTGGCGAAAAGTCTGGTACGCTAGATGTGGCACTTAAGCGTATTGCTGACCAAGAAGAGAAAGATGCCGCCATGATGGGCAAAATCAAGGGAGCATTAGTCTACCCGGGGATTATTTTGGGGGTTATTGTCGCAGTTTTGGCATTTATGATGATTATGGTTGTCCCGCAAGTAAAAAGTCTCTACGAAGACATGGGAGAAGAATTGCCAGGCCTTACGCAAGGGCTTGTCGATATGACAGATTTCTTTGGTAGCTTCTGGTGGCTAGTCTTGCTAATTCTAGGTATTATTGTTGGCGGGGGTATTTATCTGGTTAAAACTACCCCAGTCGGTAGGCGCGCCGCCGATACATTCAAAATCCATGTGCCACTATTTGGAGGTCTTTTCCGCAAACTTTATGTTTCACGTTTTGCTCGTACCGCCGAAATGATGTTAGCTACAGGCGTCCCAATGCTTGACTCTATCAGTATCGCTATTGGAGCCATTAATAACTCTGTCGTTGAGACAGAATTCAAAAAATCGCTCGACATTATTAAAGGCGGCAAGAGTCTTTCCGAGGCTTTGTCGGACCGTAAATTTATGTTGCCACTAGTCCCGCAGATGGCTGGCATCGGTGAGCAATCTGGCAAAATTGACGAAATGCTAGGCAAAGCCGCTCAAGTTTACGAAAATGAACTCGACGAACAGATTAGCAATATTTCTACCATGATTGAACCAATTTTGATGGTCATCATGGCAGGACTTATTGGTGTAGTAGTTGGCGGTACACTACTACCGATTTATTCGTTAGTAAACGAAGTTGCTAAATAAAAGCATAAACCTCTTGATTTTTGTGAGAAATTCAGTTATGATAAACTTAAGCGTAAAATCTAGAAAGGATTTATTTATGGCTGATAAAAAATTAAACAAGGAAGGCTTTACGATTATCGAGGTCGTGCTTGTTCTCGCTATCGCCGGTCTCATATTTCTTATGGTATTCGTTGCGCTTCCAGCTTTGCAGGGCTCACAGCGTGATACTCAGCGCCGTCAAGACATGTCTCGTGTCAGCAACGCCCTAGTCCAGTATCAAACAAACAACAGCACCAAGAGCAACAACTTACCAGCCGAAGGCAGTTGGCAAGCCCCATCAGAAATCAACAGTGCGGGGTACTACCCAATTGGCGAATGCAACAATTCCGCATGTAGATTTGTTCGCGATTACTTAAATGCAGCTTCTGCCAATACTGACGAAAACACATTTAAGGATCCAGAAGGCGTTCCATACAATGTTGTGATTACGATGAATATTTACAAGAATGGGCTATCTACTGTTCCATCCGCCATTGGCGACAGCAAATTATTAGTAGACACGAATGGCTCCATCACTATCGACAACGGCAACAAGGCCTTCAAAGACCACGTCGTTTATATCATCCCAGGCGGTAAGTGTGATGGTGAATCCGTAGTCAAATCTACCGTTCGTCACTTTGCGATTCTATATCGCCTCGAGACGGCCGGTACCTATTGTCTAGACGACCAATAGAATAAATCCTAGCTAGAATAAAATCACCCCACTTAAGAGGGGTGATTTTATTGGAGCGATTTATCTATCCATTACGCTACTAAGCGGCGTCGCATCACTACACTACCATACTAAGCAACGCCACACTCTGCAACATACCGCACCCCATTTCAGCAGTATATATTTTTATGTGTTCGAACAGTGAACGCCACCGCCTTCAAGGCGATAAAGAATTGCAACTTTACGATTATTTGCTGAGGCTACGGCAGTTTCTCCAGAACAGGTCGCCCCGATTACGATATATACATTATACTCGTTCGGGAAAGAAGAATTGGCCAACTTATTTAGATCATTGTTTGGGCAAGGCGTATCAGGGGTCTTTTTATTGCAAGACATGATAAGCCAATTATAACGAGGCCCGTCCGGATCACTATAGTCTTCGCCGAAATAGCCACGATAAAACCCGCTCCAAGACGTATCAGATAACGCAGAAGAAGGGACGATGCTATCGCCAGCGATCTTGACTGATTGCCCTGCGTTTACGATAGACTGCTCACCGGTCGTTAGTGTAGGCAAAGCACCACGGTTGTTATTTGTCTGGAAATTTTGTAATTGTTGCGCCAGCTTTAGCACGTCATCACGCCTCTCGGAGTCACGCTCAGAGGCCCAAAGCGCTGGCAGAGCCGTAAAAGTCAAAGCGAAAATCAGCCCAGCTATCGCTAAGACCAATATTACTTCTATCAAGGTAAAACCATTCTTCTTATCCATACTTTAAGTATAAATTAAAAAACAGAAAATTCAAGATAGTTATGGTAAAATTAAGACATGCAGATTGGGTTTCACATCCTTATGACAATCGTCGGCGCCCTTTTTGGTTCATTTTTGTGCTGCCAAGCCCGTCGGCTCCGCGCTAGGGAATTAAACCACCAAAAATTCGGTCCTCGCTCGATTTGCCTACACTGCAAGCATCAGCTTAGATGGTATGAAAACATCCCCATCTTCTCTTGGCTTATCCAAAGAGGCAAATGTCGAAAATGTGGTCAAAAAATCGGGCTTCTAGAAATCCTCTCAGAGATTGGCACTATGCTGGCTATGCTTATTATAAGCACAAGCATAGATATAGCGCTAGCCTCTCCGCTAGACTGGATAATTTTTGCTTTTACGGTATTGCTTACTCTAAGCCTATGCTTTTTAGCAATTTACGATGGTGCATACGGGGAACTACCAAGCCTAATATTGACTTTTTCGGTGATTTGTGCTATAATTATATATGTAATATCTTGTATTCAAGATTCAGCCTTTAATCTAGACGCATTAGGCGGCGCACTTCTTCTGGGGGGATTATATTTAATACTCTACCTCGTGTCCAAAGGTAAATGGGTAGGAGATGGCGACTGGATATTGGCTACTACCATCGGCCTTGCTCTCGGCTCAACCTGGCTATCCCTTATAGCGCTCTTTGTCGCTAATTTTTCGGCTTGTATCATTATGTCTCCATCCGCCATCAAGTCTAAGTCCCATAAAATCTATTTTGGACCGTTCTTAGTATTGGCATTTTTCATCGTCTTCGCTCTCGGCGATTTTCTGGTGTCGCCATTTAGTATGTTATAATAAAAATATGCATAAGAAGAAAGGCGACACCCTTGTAGAAGTTACTCTAGCGATAGGGATTTTTTCAATGGTTGCCATTGCCGTCGTATCAGTAATTAGCGGCAGCACTTCTGGTGCACAGGATGCTCTCGAAGTCACTATTACGCGCGAGGAAATTGATTCTCAAGCTGAGGCGCTCAGGTTTATTCATGATTCATACATTTCTGGTGGTGTCTCCAATGAGGCCAAAGACGATAAATATGTCAAACTTTGGCGAAACATTACGGCCCGCGCGAGGAATAAAAGCGACTCGCTAGAATTTATCCCAGACACCTGTGCAAATGTCTACAAGAACAATAGTCTAAATGAGCAGGGAGCTTTTCTTATCAACACCCGCGCACTTGGGGCAAGCGATATTGCAAATGCTCTAATTACCCCGACATCAAACGTCTTCGTGGAGGCATCCACCTACCCACGCATAATATACAGAAATGCCGCTGATGATGTCTTGCTTGATCAGAATGTCGACAAGGTAGTTAGCCGCGCCGAAGGGATTTTCGTTATACCGATCAAAGATAATAAGTCCACAAGTATTGTTACGCCAAATGGCGTTAAGACCAAATCCGCCTACTACGACTTCTATATCCGTACCTGTTGGTATGCACCGGGCGCCGATCGCCCATCGACCATCTCGACGGTCATTCGCCTATACGATCCAAACATCATTGAATACTAAAATTATCAATGCGTCTCAGAATGAAATTTTTCATGTATCTCACGAAGATGCGCATCTGTTACGTGTGTATAAATTTGTGTAGTCGAAATATCAGCGTGCCCAAGCATTGACTGCACTGCGCGCAAATCTGCGCCATTCATCAATAAGTCGGTCGCAAAAGAATGTCTTAAAGTATGTGGCGAGACGTGTTTCGTGATGCCGGCTAGGCGAGCGTATTTTTCGACGATTCTCTCTATCGAGCGAGCCGTCATGCGCCGATAATTTCCAGAAGTATCGGCCGTCTGTAAATTTTTTGAATTATTCAAAAACAGCGCCGGCAGGGAATCGGTTCTAGCGTCAAGGTAGTCGCGTACCCTATCCGCGCAAGCCTCGCTAATAAAAATTGGTCGATCCTTAGAGCCTTTACCGCGAACCATGAACTCGCGTCGTTCAAGATTGATAGAATCACGATTGAGATTCACAAGCTCAGATACGCGTAGCCCTCCAGAATATAAGAGCTCAATAATCGCACGATCCCTTAAGCCCGACTCATTACTTGTGTCGATTTGATTTAGCATCTCTTCCACTTCATCAAAATGCAAAAAACTCACCTGTTTTCGTATCACTCTAGGGAGCTCAATCAAAGATGGATCAAGAGATTTAATCTCGCGCTTCACGAGATATTTCATGAAACCGCGCAGAGCGATAAGATGATACGCCTGTGTGATAGTCTTGAAATCGTCCCCACCATTTTCTGAACCATAACGATTAAGTTTTAGACGATATTTTCTTAAGACCTCTCGATTAATATCGCCAGGCTTAATATCGTCCTTATTCAAAATTTCCTGAGTAATCTCTAGAAATCTTTCAAGATATAGCCGATAATTTTCGATCGTCTTTTTCGAGCGACCGCTCTCAATCTCCAGATGCTCCAAAAAATCTTCAATCAAATCAGAGATATACATAACTAAATTATACAAAAATTATTATAAATGTAAAACCTCGCCTCGAATTGTATGATATAATATCTGAAAAGGAGAATTTATGGCAAAAACAGATGACTATATCCAGAGAACTTTAGTCGTATTAAAACCGGATACGGTTCAACGTGGTATCATTGGCGAGATTATCCAGCGTTTTGAACGTGTCGGTCTTAAAATTGTTGGTATGAAAATGGTTATGCCAGACGAGAGGCTTTATCGTATGCACTATGAGGATATCGGCAAGATGATCACTCGTCGTGGCGAGCAGGCTTTCCGTTACAATGTAGAATATATGATGACCGGCCCAGTTATTGCTATGGTTCTTGAGGGCGTCGAAGCTCAGCCACTCGTCCGCAAGATTGTCGGCCCTACTGAACCAAAAGCCGCAGAAATGGGCACCATCCGCGGCGATTTCAGCCACATGAGCTTCGGCTATTCCGATGCCAAAGGCACTGGCGTGCCAAATCTTGTCCACGCTTCTGGCTCTCTCGAAGAAGCCAAAGCTGAGATTGATCTCTGGTTCAACGCCAACGAGCTTTACGACTACAGCGATCTAAACGAAAAATACACTCGCTAGTAAATAGCACAAACGAGCTACGTATAGTAGCTCGTTTTTTATGACAAAAAAATGGTGACCTGGGCGGGAGTTGAACCCACAACCTTCTCCTTAGGACGGAGCTGCTCTATCCAATTGAGCTACCAAGCCAAGCGAGAGGAATAATATTAAAAAACAAGTTTTTAATATTATTCAGCGAGCACCGGCTTAGAAAGCACGAAGTGCTTACCAAGCCAATGTGTGCTATAATCATATTATACCATGAAACTATTGAAGAAAAAAGACGACAAGAAGACCGAACAGGAAAAGGTCGACGAGCGCCGCGAAGAAGTTTTTGCGACAGGACGCAAATTCAAGTATCCTCTACAATGGACCAAACATCGCGTGGTCGTAAATACTATTTTGATTTCATTTATAGTCGCAGCTATTTTAGTAGTAGCAACTTGGCTAGCTCTATATAGATTTAATATGACAGACGATATCCTTTATCGTGCTACAAAGATCGCTCCGGTCCCAGTCGCGTCTGTAGATGGTGAGAGTGTCCGTTTTTCGGATTACTTGATGCTTTATCGCAGTAGCATCCTTTCGATTGAGCGCCAATCTGGTCAGATCGATAGTGAAGGGCCTAAAGACGCTTTGCGGTTTCAATATCGTCGAGCGGCTTTGTCTGAGGCCGAAGAATATGCTTATGCGAATAAGCTAGCAAAAGAATTAGGTATTAATGTTTCAAGCGAAGAAATTGATGCCGAATTTGATCGTCATCTTAAAGTTGGCGGCATAGATAGGAGCGAAGAGAGCTTTATCAAGATTGTCGAAGAAAATTTCGGCGTCGGCAAAGATGAATATCGCCGCATGTTGCAGCTCGCCATCACGAAGGCAAAAGTTGAAGAAGCCATAGATGAAAGCGCTAATGAAATAGCTACAAAAGTAGAAAAAATGCTTGCTGAAAACGGCGGAGACTATGCCGCTGTAAACACGGCGCTAAGTGGCAGCATCATTTACGAGGAAACTGGCGGCATGGTAAGCAGCCAAAATATTGACGGCGGGCGCGCTTCAGAAGCAATCAAATTACAGCCAGGAGGGCAAAGCGGCAAATTCGTCTCAATGAGCGGAGACGGCTACTATTTTGTCAAGCTCATTAAAAAGACCGAATCAGAAGTGAACTTCGTCTCAATAAGGGTCCCATTTACAGAGTTTAGTGCCCGCTTCGAGGCCTTGAAGGCCGAAAACAAAATTTCTGAATTTATCACTTTTCCAGAAGACCAAAACTAAAAAATAAGAGCGGACGCTCTTTCTGGTGCGGGTACAGGGAGTCGGACCCTGATCTCATCCTTGGGAAGGATACATAATAGCCGCTATACGATACCCGCGACTACCCCTATTATATCATATTTAGATAAGATATGGTATAATATATATTATATATGGATGAAATCAAGCAAAAATTAAAACTCATTATAAAAAATTTATACAATCTTGATTTTGAACCCGAGCTCACCCCATCTCCAGACAATATCGACGCAGATTACTCCACCAACGCCCCATTAAAACTCGCGAAAGACCTTCATAAATCTCCAATGCAAATTGCTGAGGAGTTAGAGACTGGGTTTGGAACTTTTGAGACCGTGTCCCGCGAGGGTCACGACCCGAGCGAAGTGATGGCAGAAGTTGCCAAAGGGGGATTGCGCAGCGCGGCAGCGCGAGCCATAGCAGCGCCCGCCCGTGGCGACTGGCCGGGCGACTGCGACCCCGTGGTAACTACTGCCATCACTCCCCCAGGATTTTTGAATTTTAGATTAGATGACGCATGTCTTAACGAGAGTCTTAATGGCTTGTATGGTGATTTCGACGGCGAAATTAAATCGAACGAACTTAGCGGCAAAACCGTAATTTGCGAATTTAGCGACCCGAATCCATTTAAAGTCCTCCATGTCGGCCATCTCTATACCAGCATTGTTGGCGATTCCATTTCGAGACTTTACGAATACGCCGGCGCTAACGTCATCCGTGCCAATTTCGGTGGCGATGTTGGCCTCCACGTGGCAAAAACCAGCTACGCTTTGCTCAAAAATAACTTCACTCCTGACACCCTTACCATAGAAGATATCTCGAAATGCTATGTCGAAGGTACTGCCGCTTACGAAGAAGACGAGCAAGCCCACGCCGAGATCACTAGACTCAACAAAGAGATTTATAAAGTCAACGCCGAAGGTATTCATGGGCGGGTGACAGACTCGCAGGGGGACCCCCGCGAGAGCCTCGTGGGGGATAGCGAGTCTGGCAGGACCCGCCCAGAGGATAGACTCGCCGATCTTTATTGGAAAGGTCGCGAATTAAGCTATGATTATTTCAAAGCCTTCTACGCCAATATCGGCCTCACCTTTGACAAATACTATCCAGAATCCACCGTCGCCGCCCTCGGTCTTGAGACTGTCAAAAAAGAGCTCGCAGCCGGAGTCTATGAAGAGTCCGACGGCGCCGTTATCTTTGATGGCGACAAATTTGGTCTCCACACCCGCGTCTTTATCAATAAAGAGGGTGTCCCGACTTACGAAGCAAAGGACGTCGGTCTGATTTTTACCAAAAACAACGATTATCATTTTGACAAATCCGTCGTCATCACTGGCAACGAGCAGCTTGAATACATGAAAGTCGTTCTAAAATCGGTCGAACAATACGCCCCAGACTTAGTCGCAAAAACCACACACTTGACTCACGGCCTCGTCAAGCTTCCAGGCAACGTTAAAATGTCATCAAGGAAGGGCAACTTCTTAAAAGCTGTCGAGGTTCTCGACCTCGTGAAAGATGAATTAAAGTCCGAATATGGCTCCGAAGACGAAAAAGTCTCCCTTGCCGCCACCAAGTACGCCTTTTTGAAATACAAAATGGGCGGCAACATCATTTTCGATCCAAAAGAATCCGTCAAGATGACCGGCAACTCCGGCCCATACCTCCTCTACTCCTGCGTCCGCGCCAAGAAGATTCTCGAGAAGGTCGATAAAGAAGCTCGCGACGGGGTTCTTTTGCGACCCTTTGCGACTGACGAGGAGCAACGGAGCGAAGTTTCGCCTGTGACGACGGGCCGAGACGAGCGCGTCGCGAAAGAATCCTCGCGCGAGCTTCTTAAAAAACTTTTAGAATATCGTAGCACGCTTACGGATGCCGTTGCCGAAATGGCCCCACACAAAGTCGCAAATTACCTATACGAGCTCGCCCAGGACTTTTCAAGATTTTACGAAAACTGTCAGGTCGCCGGCTCAGATGAAGAAGAAGAGCGCCTAAAAATTGTCAAAGTTTACCTAGACACTATGACCCACGGTCTAAACATTTTAGGTATTGAAATCCCGGAGGAAATGTAGCGGTGAGCAAAAATATTGGCGAATTTAGCCATGAGTCTCAAGACGATTCACGTTGGGATATGGGCGAGGTGACTCCATTTGGCGGTGAAAAAGATTCTGGTGACGCTACAGAAAATCTAGAAAGAGACCCTTCATTATCAAGACAAGAGAAATCGGCTGAACTCGATGAAGCCCGTGAACGTGTTGAGGAAACATATCACAAAAATGCTCCACTCGAAACCACACCAACCATTAAGGAGGCTCCAGCGCTACAAATCACTCACCGCGAGAATTCAGTTAGTCAAGCCTTAAAACACGGAGCAGTTGCTACGGGCAGTCTCGCCCTATCCTTTGCCTCGGTGGGCACGATGTGCCTCATCCCAGCCACCATTCCTTTACTTGCGCCAGCGCTTCTTTTGGCAGCAGATTCAGTTGTGTACAACATTAATGGTGTCAACGGCTCGATGTTTAAGGTGGATCACAAAAATCACATTACTCAACGTCTAAACTTTCTTCCCAATCTAATAAAATATCACGGCAAAACCAGCTCTGAGATTTTTGAAGCCGAAACCACAAAACTGTTCGAAGGTTTAAAACCTGGCGAAACTTACAATACTAGAAGCCACGCTTTAACATGCAGGATGCTTCGCGAAGCTCAAAGTAGAGGACTCATTACGGATTTGACCAAGGAAGAAACTGGCAAAAAATCCCGTCTCTTTTTAGAAAACATTGTTACCAGAAATTGGAAAGCCATAAGGAGCGGTAAAAAGCGCGATATGTATAATATATCTTTTAAGGTGGTATAATATTATTATGAAAAAAGCCAAATTACTCTGGATAGATCTCGAAATGACCGGCCTTGATCCTACAAAAGACAAGATTCTTGAAGTCGCCGCTATCGCGACCGACATGAAGCTAAACGAAATAGCAACCTACGAAGCCATCATAAAAGTTGACGAAGAACTCATGAAATCTCGCATGATCGGCGATTTCTGGGAGAAGAATAGCGGCTCTCGCGACGCCCTTGTTGCTCAAAATGCATCAGGAAAGCCAGTTAGCAAAGTAGAAAAAGACCTCCTCGCCTTTCTCGATAAAAATTTCGGTAAGGAAATCTATCTTGCCGGCAACTCGATTCATCAAGACCGCAAATTTTTAGAACGCGAAATGCCCGAACTAAATAGCAAACTGCATTATCGCATGCTCGACGTTTCTGCCTGGAAAATTTATTTTGAAAACGCGCTAGGAAAGAAATTCATCAAACCGGAAAATCACCGCGCCTTGGACGATATTAATGGAAGCATAGAGGAGCTCAAATGGTACCTGACCTTTCTAAAATAAGTGGTCTCGGCAATTATACCGAGAAAAGGGAAGAAGTCGTAGACGGCGAGAATACTAAATCTCGCAAAATCTATCAAAAAAACGACAAAGCCTTCCTGGTAATAAACGAAAATACCATCGAGATTCGCACGGACGATAAATTAGGCAAATTTTTGCGCGAAAAATACGAATCCGTCATGGAATCACGCTATTTTGGTCGCGGTGGCATCGAAATAGTCACCATTGGACACCAATTATCCGATGAAGAATTAGACGACCTAATTCGTTTAAGTTACAACCTCTCTTAACCCTTATAGTACCAGCGACGCTAAGCGGCCTTTTCTCCTTTCTTAGCATCTTTTTTACGATTAATTCTATTCATCGCCTTGACAATCATAAAGATTACCCATGCGACGATTAAGAATTCGACAACATTTTGGATGAAATTTCCGTACGCGATCACAGCCTCCGTATCCCCACCGAAGAAATTAGGGATTACGAGCTTTAAATCTCGGAAATTAACACCGCCAGCGACCAAGCCAACTACCGGCATGACAACATCATTTACAAGGGAATTAACAATTGCAGTGAAGGCTCCGCCTACTGCTACGCCTACTGCGAGGTCTACCACAGAACCGCGATTGATAAACTCGATGAATTCCTTACGGAACCCAGAACTTTTGTCGCGTGCAGCCTTAATCTTGCCTATTACTGCTCCGGCTTTAGCTCCAGTCGCGGCTACCACCCCAGCTTTATTTTCTTTAGAATTTTTTTCTACCATATGACTCCTTATTTAGTCCCTTCTGAAAAATCGTTAAAATTATGATAAAGATTATTCAGACTAGCGTATGATGAATTCAAAATATCGAGCAAAGTCTTGTCTTTGGAAGAATTATAAATATTCGACTCGCTCGAAGTGATCAATGATATTTCGTAGGCCATTTTGTGTGCATAGATTCTGTCTAGGATGCCATTAATCTTTGCCTCAAAGAGTTCAGACTCAAGCCCATCCTTTGCGGTATTTGCTTCTTCTAGAATATTCTTAGGGACAGACTTTTCTTTGTAATCATATTTAGTAGTGACATAGTCGGTAAGTTCACGACTGGTATTCGACAAAATCCCCGAGAGCGAAGCAGAGCTCGACCTTAATTCTGGCGATTTTACATATTGTTGATACTTAGAGATTATCGCGGAAGTATTATCGATATGAAGTTTCAAAGCAAAACAGCGCTCTTTAATATTGCCGCTAGCCCCGCCAATAATCGCGCCGATTATTGCTATTACAATAATCGCGGCCAAACTCCCAGCAATAATTTTAAAATATTTAGACGACAAGAACCCACCACTGGTTTTTTGTGCAGGACGATTTGTCGCAGAAATTTGATTAAGATATTCTTGGCTGTCCATATGATATAATTGTAACATATGAATGACCTAAAGGAGGAAATAAAATCACGCCTCCAGGTGGAGGACGTAGTAGGGCAGTATATAGAATTAAAGCGTGCCGGACGAAATCTCAAAGGACGCTCGCCCTGGGGTGTCGACAAGACACCGAGTTTCATGGTTTCTCCCGAAAAAGGTATCTGGCACGACTTCTCAGCGAATAAAGGTGGCGACATTTTTACTTTTGTCATGGAAGTCGAGGGGATCAGCTTCAAAGAAGCCCTCGAGAAACTTGCCGCTCAGGCTGGCGTCGACATCACCAAATATAAAGGCGGCGACGCCGAAGTCACCAAACAAAAAAATCGCGCCAAAGAAGCCCTCGCTCTCGCGACTAAATATTACCAAGCCTGTCTTGTGCGTAGCCGTGAAGTTTGCGAGTATGTTTTTTACAAGCGCAATCTCAATCGCCAAACTGTCGCCGAGTTCAAAATCGGTTATTCGCCAAAAAGCGGTCGCGCACTACTAGAAGTTCTCAAAAAGCGTGGGTTTAAAGAGTCGGAGCTAGACGCCGCCGGATTGCTTAATCGTTTTCACACCGATCTTTTTAAAGACCGTATGATGGTCCCATTTATAGACACTTCAGGCAATATTATCGGCTTCACGGCCCGCGTGATAGACGGCGGTGAGCCGAAATATCTAAATACGCCAGAAACTTTGCTATTCAAAAAATCCCGCTTCATCTTCGGGCTTTTCAATGCAAAAGAAGCCATTCGTCGTAGCGGGTTCGTAGTAATCGTAGAAGGGAATATGGATGTCATATCGTCACATCAAGCTGGAGTCAAAGAAGCCGTAGCTACTTCTGGCACAGCCATGACGGACCAGCACCTCAAAATTTTGTCCAAGCTCACCAGTGACATTCGCCTTGCTTATGATGGCGATGAAGCTGGCGTTAAGGCTACTGAACGCGCGATTATGATGGCTGGGGATCTAGGCATTAGCCTTACAGTTATTTCAAATTATCACGGAGCCAAAGATCCAGACGAACTCATCCAAAAAGATCCAAAACTTTGGCAAGAGGCAGTAAATGAACGTGTCCCAGCAGTAGAGTGGCTACTAAAAAAATACGAAGAAGGCTTAAACCTTCGTCTTACTGCCGACAAAAAGAAATATTCCGATTTAGCTCTAAATCTACTAAGTTTCGTAAAAGACGAAGTCGAATATGCAGACTATGAATCAAAAATTGCCAAAAAGCTTGGTGTAGACGCCGAAGTCCTTCGCGAAAAGGGAGAAAGGCTGAGTAAAAAATTAGAACAAGCCGCCTCACACAGATATCTCAAGAAGCCAAAGACCGAATTTAAATCCGATACCATTAAGAAGCTTGAAAACAGCCTCCTCGCTCTTAAAATCTTTGGTGGCATCACTAGGACGGAGATACCACTACCTGTACCAGAAGACGAAACGAAGCTCTCCGAATTGGAATTAGTCTTCAATACCGATCACGAACATATTAAGAATCCGGACTACGAAAATGAAGCCGCAGAGCTCATGAAACGCTACGACGCCATCGTAAACAAAACCAAAGTCCAAGAATTAAACGACAAGTTGAAAGAATTAGATGAGGACAGCGACGCGTACGAAGACACCTTGAGGCAGATTCTCGACTTGCAAAATACTTTGAAGTAGGCTATACTTATTTTCAATGAATCCTAAAGAAGACGATATTTTGAACGCAAAAGATTTAGTGCTCGACTTCGACGAGCCAGAGACAGATGATCTCGAGAATGAAGAAGAGCTTTCAGATGAAGACCTTGCCATTACGGCCGAGAATGTTGATGCTTTTGCGGATGACTCAGTTAGACTTTATCTTCGAGAAATCGGCAAAATCCCACTTCTTACTCCAGAAGAAGAGGCCGATCTTGCCGCGCGTATTGTAAAAGGCGACAAAAAGGCCAAAGACAAGATGGTCGAGAGTAACATGCGTCTCGTCGTCTCGATTGCTAAGCGTTATGGTGGTCGTGGCCTCGACTTCCTAGACCTCATCCAGGAAGGAAATACCGGTCTTCTTCGTGCAGTTGAGAAATTTGATCCAGCCAAAGGCTTCAAATTTTCTACTTACGCTACTTGGTGGGTGCGCCAAGCGATTACTCGCGCTATCGCTGACCAAGCCCGCACGATTCGTATTCCAGTCCACATGGTAGAGACTATTAACAAAGTCTTAAGGACCACGCGTAAACTTACTTCCGAACTCAACCGTGAGCCGACCAACGAAGAAATCGCTAAAGAGCTAGGCCTAGAGCCAGAAAAAGTCGACTATGTCATGCGTATTAAACAAGACATCGCATCCCTTGATGCTTCAGTCGGTCGCGAAGGCGATGACGAAGACTCGGTGCTCGGTGACTTCGTCGAGGACGAAGAACGAGATAGTCCAGAAGATTCCGCCGCAAATCAAATCTTAAAAGAACAACTTTCCGAGATTATTGCTACCCTTACAGATCGCGAACAGAAGATCATTCGCCTCCGTTTCGGCATTGGTGGCGGTCGCCCACACACGCTAGAAGAGGTTGGCAACGAATTTGACGTCACGCGTGAGCGTATCCGCCAGATTGAAGCCAAAGCCCTCTCCAAACTCCGCAAGAACAAAGACACCAAGAAATTACACGAATATTTAAAATAGGAGAGAAGATATGAAAAAAATCATTCTAGGTATCATTACGGCAGTCATGGGTATTTTTATGGCGACTACGCCAGCCTTTGCAGAAGTCAAGAGATGCTATTGCGAAGGGGGCAAAGAAGGCATACAGACCGCTCTCCTTGGTGACGAAAATGGTTGCTACTGTGCAGAAGATGGCAGGGGCGGAGGAGTTATCCATATTCTAAATCTCGTCGTCAATATTATGACAGTCGGTGTTGGTATCCTCGGTGTAGTTGGCATCAGCATTGTCGGCATCCAGTATCTGACCGCCGGTGGCAATGAAGAACGCACCAGAAAAGCCAAGCGCCGTATGATCGAGATAGTTCTCGGCATAGTCGCCTACGTCGTGATTTACGCCCTACTTGTATGGCTAATTCCAGATTTCAAACCAATCGGCGCCTAAAATGCAACGACTACTAGTCATCTATAATCCAAGCTCATCCAATTACAAACGCGTCAAAGCCGAAGTCCTAGACAAGCTCAATGTCTTAAACGGCTATATGATAGGTAAATACGACATCAAAAAGACTTCTTTTGATGCAAACAAAAGAGAAATCGCTAGTATCATTAATGACGGAGACATAGTTTTGTCGGTCGGCGGAGACGCCACGGCAGCCGTCAGCGCAAACGCAATTCTAGAATCAGGGAAAGACGCCACCCTGTCCGTCCTGCCATACGGCAATTTTAATGATCTTGCCCGCACTCTAGGTATGATGAAATATAGCGACGTCTTCAAAAAACGCAAAGCAAAAGTGCTTTATCCACTAGATATTATAATAAATGGCGTCCACTGGCGATATGCCACTTGCTACGTCACCATCGGCATGACCGCCGAATCCGTCGATATTTTTAATAATCCAAAAGTCAGGAAAAGCCTTCAAAAAGGTCATAGGAGCTCATGGCGCTCGTACCTCTCGCTTGCGAAATGGTATTTCAAAAATCGCCGCAAGAAGATTTTTCTGCCAGAATTTACAGTTAATGGCAAAAAGGTCAAGAAAAACACGAGCGATTATATCGCAGTGAATGGACGCTCCGTCTGCCGAGTGATGAAGGGGAGGGAAGATTACCTGCGGCCGAGAGCTTTTCGTAGTGGGGCGTATCGCCTTACGAGTTTCCCTAGGCTTTTCTGTCTGATGTCTAGAGCGATTTTGTTCCGCATCCCTAATGACAAGACTATTAATGATCGTCTGGAATTTTCTACTCCAACCACTATCGAAGTCCAAGCCGAAGGCGAAAATCGCGTCTTTAAAGGCGTAAGAACCATCGAGATTAAGAAGTCTTCCAAAAAATATATAAAAGTCACAAAAAAATAAGCGTTTTTGTTGCAATTTTTATAATACTTGTGCTATAATTATAGACAGTTAATCAGAGGTTTTATTGAGAGGACAAGAGAGGTAATGATATCCACAAAAATCAAACACCAAATTAGCAGTATTAAATGGATGCGAAATGCAGCCTACTTTTCCATCCTAACTCTAGCCCTGCTTCTATCCTTTACCATTAATCCAGTAGGTAAAGAAACCAGCGTAGAAGCCATTACTGGTACTGCTAATGCGGCTACAACCTCTCTAACCCTTAGCAGTACCAGTAATGAAGCCAAACTCACTATCTCTCCAACTAATAGCAATGGCACCTTCACTTCCTCCACAGGCAGTGATATAGCCTCCTTCATGATTACCACAAACAACTACACAGGCTATACCCTAGGTATCACAGCTAGTGATAATACTGGTAATCTAGTAAACACTAATACTAATGATACTATAGCTAGTATTACAGCAAATCTCACAGAATCATCCTTCAATACATCCACCAACAACAACAAATGGGGCTACAAACCAAGCAGATATGTAGACACCACCAACAACACTACCACTACAATAGACAACACAGGCAATAACTCAGTCTTCCTCCCATCCCCTACCACCTTCCCAACTCTCCTAGGTATCACAAGTACAGCTAATAGCATAGACAATAATAGCAGTAATGCAGATAACTATACTATAGCTCTAGGCCTAAGAGCAGACTATCACCTAGCTCCAGGCACCTACACCAAGACCTTCACCCTAACAGCCCTAGCTAATGATGCACCATATACTATCTACTACAACAAGAACACTAGTGATACTGTAACCAACATGCCTACCACCTCCACCAGTGGCTCTATCTCAGACACATCCATCACTCTAGCAAACAACATCCCCCAAAGAGCCCACTATACCTTCATAGGCTGGTGTAATAAAGAAACTACTACCACAAACGGTATAGATTCCTGTACAGGTACTAACCCAACCACCGGAGCAGCAGCTACAGTCTACAATCCAAACGGCAATAACACCAACCTCACCTACTACCTAGACCAAACCACAGAAAACATCACTACACTCTATGCTATGTGGAAGATTGATATGTTCACCATCAATATCACTACCACCAATGGTGCAAGCAGTATCTCCATAGACAGCACTAACTACAACAATGGCACTACTGCCTCCCTAGCTTATGGTTCCACCCATACCATTACTGGTAATTACGCCTCAGGCTACGAGTTTGACAGCTGGTCTACATCTGGCAATATCTCACTAACAAGCACTTCTTCATCCACCACCACCATGACCGTTACTGGTGCGGGGACACTAACGCTAAATGGAAAGCAGAGCTGTGTGACGATCAGCGGATACCTTCAAGATTTTACTGGGACAGCGGACTACTGTAGCACTACTGGCACTCTCACAGACAGCAGAGACGGGACTAGCTATACTGTGGGTAAATTAGCGGATAATAAGTGGTGGCTGTTAGATAACTTAGCCCTAGACATTACCACCTCCACAGTGAAGAATAATCTCTCTGAGACCAATACTAACGCCTCAAATACTACGCTAAACTATCTCAAGAATGGTGGTGGCACCACTTCGGACCAATATGCCATGATTGGAGTTACCACTACTTGGGATGATAGTCAGTATAAGTATTCTGGTCCAAAAATCGCCACTAGTGGCACATGCTATGACACTAACTGCGTAAACGACCCAGAGTCTGGTCAATGGGCCAAAGACAGTCTAATAAGTTATGGGGACGGCTCTAATAGGATAGGCATTTACTACAATTTTTGTGCAGCCTCTGCAGGCTCATACTGCTATGGCAACGCTACCACTGGCTACGGCACGCCTTCTGGTAATGCCACCGAAGACATCTGCCCAGCAGGCTGGCGTTTACCTATAGGCGGGACGGCGAATAATGAATACGGAGCTCTATATACTGCCTATTCTAACAACGTTACGGATTCTATAAACGCGCTTCATGTCGCTCCCTCTGGTCAGTTTATCCCAAATTCAGCTAGGACGCAGGGGGGTAGAGGCCTCTTTTGGGCATCCACTAATATTGGCGATATGGCCATGTATGGTCTACTCATGCTTAATCGTAACGACCTTAGCGTGAGCGCTGTCCTAGACCGTAACTACGGTTATTCGGTTCGTTGCGTCTTGGATCGAGTAGACTACACATTCGCTTATAATAAAAATACAAATGACGTCGTCTCAAATGTGCCAACTATCCAAACTGGTAGCACTCTCTCTGTGAACGGGATTACCATTCCAAATGATACTCCTGCCCGCTCTGGTTATGCTTTTCTTGGTTGGTGCACCACCCAGCCAACTACGAATAGTGGCATAGATTCCTGCTCCGGTGCTACTTACTATCCAAGCACTCGGTATATAGAATATGGCCGAACAGGACTAGTCTCTGGTACTTTTTATGCCATGTGGAGAGCACTCTCTTCAATGTCGACTATACAGAATATTGCTAGGGCCTCTTGTTCAGCTAGCCCAACTGAAGTTTACGATGTCCGTGATAATAATATCTACGCCATTCAAAAGCTCGCCGACGGTAAATGCTGGCTTCTAGACAATCTCCGTCTAGACCTCACAAACTCTACGGTAAAAGCCAATCTCTCTGTCACTAATACTAATGCTTCGAATACGACTCTAAATTACCTCAAAAATGGTGGTGGTACTACTTCAGACCAATATGCTATCACTGGCGTAGTTGGATGGACAAGTAGTCCTAACTATGCTAGCTCATATAGCTTTTCAGATCCACTAATTGCTATCAGTGGTACTAATAAAACTAGTAATAATATTAGTAACTGGACTAAAGATACCACGGCGTCTTTCGCTATGGGCCAATCTGGAACGGGTAAAATAGGTGTATACTATAACTTCTGTGCTGCTTCTGCAGGTAGCTACTGCTATGGCGATGGTACAAGTTCTAATCCAATCTCCATCAATGTTACCGAAGATATCTGCCCAGCAAATTGGCGTATGCCTACAGGTGGTAGTAATGGAGAATACAGAGCTCTCTATACTGCCTATTCTAGCGACGGAGCAGCCTTCGTCAACATTCTCCACACCCCTCTCTCTGGCTACTTCTACAGTAATGGCTCAGCCTACACTCAAGGTCTCCACGGCTACTTTTGGTCAGCATCTTTCTATAGTAATGGTGGCGGCGGTAGAGCCAGGTATTTGTTACAAGTTACTTCGTCAGGCGTAGACACGACATATTATACTCCTGCAAGTTATGGCTATTCAGTTCGCTGCGTTTTTGACCCACCCACACAGTACACCATTACTTATAATAAAAATACTAGTGACACTGTTTCGAATATGCCAGCCAAACAAACTGGCAATGCCAGATCCATTGATTCAATCGTCCTTTCGGACAGTGTCCCTACTCGCTCTGGTTATGCTTTTCTTGGTTGGTGCACCACCCAGCCAACTACGAATAATGGCATAGATTTTTGCTCTAGCATCTCATATAATCCGAGAGACCAATATAATATAAACTCCGGCCAAGCAGAATCAGTTTCTATTATCCTCTATGCTATGTGGCAATCGTATTCTTTAGCACCAATAATGCAAAACGTCACAGCTAGTACTTGCTACACATTCCCAATATTTGCTAGGGATTCCCGCGACAATGAACTTTATTCTATTCAAAAACTTGCCGACGGTAAATGTTGGCTACTAGATAATCTCCGCTTGGATCTCACAAACTCTACAGTAAAAGCCAATCTTTCCGCTACTAATACTAATGCTTCAAACACGACTTTAAATTATCTTAAAAATGGCGGGGGCGCTAATTCGGACCAATATGCTATGACTGGGGCTACTGCTACTTGGAACAATAGCCGGTATAGGTATTCTGGCCCTAAAATCGCTGCTAGTGGCACTGGCAATAATGGTGATTGGACTAAAGACACCGAGGTTCCTCTCGCTATGGGTCAGTCTGGCTCTGGTAAAATAGGCATATATTATAACTATTGCGCTGCTTCTGCAGGCTCATACTGCTATGGCAACGCTACCACTGGCTCCGGCACGCCTTCTGGTAATGCCACCGAAGACATCTGCCCAGCAGGCTGGCGTATACCTACAGGTGGTAGTAATGGAGAATACCAAGCTCTCTATACTGCCTATTCTAGCGATAGAGCAGCATTTGTTAATGCTCTCCGCACTCCTATTTCGGGGTATTTCTATAGTGGCGCTAGTAGTCAAAGCTCAATTGGCTACTTTTGGTCGTCTACATACAGCAGCTCTTCCGGCATGTATGATTTGTATGTGGCTACGTCTGGTTTTAGCGCGCAGTATAGCAGCAGTCGCTATAATGGCTACTCCATCCGCTGCATCCTCAAATAGCCCCTATCCTCTTGCACATTATCTCTATCCGTGATATAATACGTCCTAGTATGGCTATTAAAGTTACTAGAAAAGATCAGGGCGAAGCGAACGAGAATATCATCCGTCGTTTCAACCGCAAAGTTCTTCAGAGCGGTATTATGCCTCTCAAGAAGTCGCAGATGCGTTTTGAGAAACCTATCTCGAAGCGTGAGCGCCGCTTGAAGGCTATCATCCGCGAAGCCCGCAAGGCAGAGAAGACAGAGCGCATTAAATTAGGCCTCAAATAAAAATATCTCCCCACAGGGGAGATATTTTGTTATATAATATATATATGATTATACTATTTGGTTTAGCAGGCTCCGGCAAAGGCACACAAGGGAAGGCACTTTCCGAGATTTTTGGTTGGCGCTGGATGTCTAATGGCGAAGCTATTCGCCAAAGCAAGAAATACGACGACATCATCAATCGTGGCGAGCTGATCCCGGATGACGATGTCATCCACCTCATGTCCGAGCAGATAGATAAGGCCGAAGCCGAAGGCTTCGACATGATTCTTGACGGCTACCCGCGCAACGAATACCAAGCCGAATACGTAGTGTCTCACTACCTAGGCAAGCTAGACGGTGGCATCATCCTTGAAGTCCCAAAAGAAGAATTATACAAGCGCCTCGCCCTTCGTGGTCGTGATGACGACAAAGAGAAGGAGTCCATAGACCGCCGCTTTGCCATCTTTGAACAAAATATTTGTTCAATTGTAGCCCTATTAGAGTCCAATAATATCCCTGTAGAGCGAGTGAATGGCGTCGGTACGGTTGAAGAAGTCACAGAACGATTAATTTCTGTGATCAAAAAAATCAATCCCTCAGCCACGCCACAGCTAAAGGATGTCAATGGTGGAGAAATCGAGAAGAGCTATGGTGAATAAAGACACCGCCTCCCCAGCTGAGCTAGACCAAAAAATCGCCGCCATGAGAAAAGGTGGCAAAATCCTCGGCAATCTCTTAAGAGACCTCAGGGATTATGTCAAGCCAGGCATGACCGGCAAAGAAATCGACGCTTGGGTTCGCGCCGAGATAGTCAAACGCGGTGCTACCGTCGCCTACGACGACCTAGAAGAAGAATTCCCAGGGGCTATCTGTATCTCTGTAAATGACGAGTTAGTTCACGGCGCTCCAAAAGACGAGCCCCTAGAAGAAGGCGATAAGGTTTCTTTTGATCTCGTCATTGGCTATGGCGGTTATTATACTGATTCTGCCTTTACGATGATAGTTGGCAGCAAAGGTTCTCCGGCAGTCAAAAAGATGATTGAAATTACAGAGTCATCATTATGGGAAGGTATCGCTGAAGTGAAGCCAGGGGCTCATATCGGCGACATCGGCTCCGCCGTTGAAAAAGTACTAAAAAAAGGTTATCTCGGCGTGATCGAAAATTACGTCGGTCACGGCATTGACAAAAAAATGCACACCGCACCAGAAGTCCCAAATTATGGCAAAAAAGGACACGGCTACAAGCTGGTTGAAGGTGACACTATCGCCATCGAGCCGATGTCTTGTCTCGGCAAGCCGGCTAATTATGTAGACAAAGATGATAATTGGTCCGTTAAGATGAAAGACGGCTCGATTGGTTGCCATTGCGAGCACACCGTTCTCGTGACGAAAGATGGCTACGAAGTACTAACTTTAGCGGATTAATCCGTTATTTGTGATATAATATATATATGATGGGGAAAATAAGGAAGTTTTTCCAAAAGACTTTTGTGCTAACTTTAGCATTAGCTACGATTTTTGTTACCCCAGTAAATGTTATAGCGCTTTCACAAGACCGTCTTGAAGAATTTTCCCAAAATAATATCTTATTTTACAATCCAGACAGCAATAACGAATGTATGATGGCGGGTGGGGTGATAAATAGAAAAACAGAATCTGACGGCAGTGATGTTTATATTCTAGGCGAAGCCAGTACAATGGATGGCATTTTGACGGACAAAATCAAACAAAAGCTACCAAAAGTATCAATAAGTACATTAAGCGGCCTGAGTGAGAATTGGGCTTCCAGCCTTGACGTAAACGCCGCATCTTCTAGAGGAATTCTCGTGATGGCGTTTGGAGCCGATAGCGGAGACACCTTTGACGCCCAGAGTTTTTTGGATGCATTGACGGGTGCCAGCGTAAAAGTGGTCTTCATCACGGCGTATGGGCTAGATACGCTTAATTCTACATTGCAGACGACAGCAAAAGACAACGAAAACATATATATCGGAGACTTCGCGACATCCATAAATTCTAACGTCGAAAAATACATCAGCGGTACTTCCTTGACGGCAGACGGAGCGGATTCTTATGCTAGGACGATATCAGATCTTGCAAACAGCTTGACCACTTCAAAGGCAGACGGCAATTTTTCTTCAGGGTTAGCGGATTTCCAGATAAATTTCGTAGATAAGTACCACGATATAGCCGTAACATTAAGTATAGAATACGGCATCCCATGGGAGACGGTGATGGCACAAGGTATCCTAGAGTCAGCAGCCGGTACGAAGCAAATCAAGCAAAACAACTTCTTTGGCATCGCTGCTTACGATAGTGATACTAGTAAAGCGAGAGAGTACAAGACGCCAGAAGAAGGATGGAGAGGATATTACGAAAATATAAGATACACCTCAGTCTACAGAAACAACGGCGTATTTCAAGGTGCTACAGTCACAGACCCATATGAGTATGCCGTGGCGATTAAGCAAGCTGGCTATGCGACAGATCCAGAATATGTCGGTAAACTAGCTCCACTAATATCTTCGATCGAAAAATATTCAAAGCAAAAGGGCTGGGCATCATCATTGCAAATCGCCAGAGCAAATCCCGTATGGTTTGAAAACGCAGAAAAGAATTCTCAAGGCGTGGATGCCAAACTTACGAGCACGAATATTGCCCTAGGCCCATTCTGTAGTCTAGAGTCAAATAATGGTACATACCCAGGGACGATTTCTGGAGAGAGTAATGTGCCAATCAAGAGCGCCCTGCTAAGTAAAGCTGCACAGATAGCCTGTGACCCAAGGACGACAGAATACGGAGAATTACAGACCGGCCACTTGGATGGCAAGACATTCCAAGTAAGACTTTGTAAATTGGATAAACCAGGATATCAAATATACGGTAATGATGGTGGGCTTGGCGCAGGCACATCCTTAAAGAGTAATGCAAACCTAAAGTCAGCCTACGTCACAGTGAATTCAATAGTGTCTGGGGCTTTTGCGGCGCTCGCACACAAATATTACGAAGAGCATAATGGTGGGGTGCTCCAAGGGACGAGCGGTTACAGAACCCAAACCTACCAAGAATATTTAGCTAATACCAATGATTACGCTGCCGATCTCGGCAAATCAAAGCACGAAGCTGGGCTTGCTGTGGATATTGTGACTAATTGTGGTGGTAATTCTGGGAGACCTAGTGGCCCTCCGGGTGGATGTGGTTCAGAGATGGATAACTGGCTTACGAAGGTCGTAGGTGGTTACAATAAAGTCGAAGGTGAATTTGGCCTAATAAGACCAGTATCAAACGAAGCCTGGCACGTCCAGATGCCAGTATGGGAAATTAACGAAATCAATAAGTAGTATGAAAGATGTAGATAAACGCAACAAAATAATAGCAATCGCCCTCGTATTAGGGTTGATAATCCTCGGCATTGTAATGGCGATCGTTAATAACAAGGGTGTAGACAAGGTGGAAATTTCTAATTTGAGAAAAGAATTGCCAGAAAATGCCCCGAGTGAACTTCTGGAAAACATCGAGACCAGCGTATATAAGCAGCTGGAAGTTGATCTTAGTAAAAATGAACTCCCAAATATCAAAGGGGCCGTTCGTGACAGCTCGTATTTTGCCTTTGCCGACCACGGCAACATCCGCTCAGGTAAATTTATAGTAGATATGGAATCGGTCGGACAATCATATTTAGTACTTTACTCCTACAATGCCGACGAAAAATTCACCAGCAATGATCTAAGCGGTTACAACGGCGTAACTCTCTATTGTCTATCTAATCCTGAAGATATCATGTACCCAGGCTCATCATGCGAGGGCAAGAGTATGATTAGCAGTCAAGACGATCTGTATTTAAGTTTGCCGCCATACCAATACAAGTTGGATGACGGTAGAGAAGTAAAGATTTCATTTAGCCAAGGCAAGGAAGTGACTATCATAGTGAATCATTGCGATACAGAAATAGACGAAATCCCAATTATCGATAAGGCAAAAGAGTGGGTCGAGGGCTACGGGTTCAAAGCTTCTGACTTTAAATATAAAGTACCGCTTAGCTATGAGAATTGTTTAATGAAATAAGGAGGGCGATATGGATGATTCAAGTGTAAAACATAGAAAAATTGGTCTAATAACGCTTGTCGTAGTCTTTGTACTATCTATAGTTTTGATTTCTGTAAAAATGATTCTTGATAATAAACAAATCACTAATGTAGGAGAAGTAGAGAAGAGTTCTGGTATCATGATCGAGAATTCTGGATTTGCATCCAGCACTATCGGCGGCAGTTTGTTCGGGATGATTGCTGGCGATATCGAGGCGGTGATAATGGACGAATCCGAAAAAGCCGCAGCGCCATCAGAAAATAAACCAGGGGACAACTTGTCGGCAGATACTTATACTATTGAGATCGATAATTCAGGGCTTCTTTCTAAAGTGTCTTTCCCATATTCAGTATATAGTTTCAGTTTTAGCGTGTCGGATAATCGCAAGTATGATGTAAATATCGCGGCAAATCTACCTGGGTATTATGGCGTATTGATTTCGCGGACTATGCCAAAACAAGACACCCCAAAGATGTTTATAGTTTTTCTTGGCAACGAGACGCAGTACAACTACAATCGTAAAAATATAATTTCAAATCTTTTGAAATGGGCCAAAGGATTTTCGCCAGAAGGCGTCTATCTTACGACGAAGAGTATTTTCTAGGGGATTTTAGCACTCTTGCTTTTTGAGTGCCAGAGCGGTATAATACATATATGGCAAAACGTGATTATTATGAAGTTTTAGGCGTCTCAAAAAACGCATCTGATGACGAAATTAAAAAAGCTTATAGAAAGCTTGCTATCAAATACCACCCAGACAAGAACCCTGGCGACAAGGAGGCCGAGGCGAAATTTAAGGAAATTTCCGAAGCGCACGAAGTCCTTTCCGACAAGCAAAAGAGAGCAAGATACGATCAATTCGGCCATGCTGGCGTAGGAGGGAATGCTGGATTTGGCGGAGCCGGAGGCGGCAACCCATTCGGAGGCTTTAATTATAACGGACAGTCATTTAATTTTGATTTTGGCGGCGGTGGGTTAGACGATATTCTTGGCAGCTTGTTTGGTTTTGGAGCTTCAGGCGCACGAAGACCACGTCGCGGTGCAGACTACCAGACATCAGTAACAATAAGCTTCGAGGAGGCAGTTTTTGGTACCACCAAGACAATTTCTTCAGAGGGTAGCGAAATCAAAATCAAAATTCCAGCCGGCATTGACGACGGCATGTCCATTAGGCTCCATGGCAAAGGTGGTCCAGCCCCAGAAGGCGGCACCGAACGTGGCGATCTCTATGTACGCATAAAAGTAAAGCCACACAAAAATCTCACTCGTGAAGGCGCAATTATTCTATCTGAACAAAAAATTGACATGGTAGACGCAGCTCTTGGCTGTGAGATAGACGTAGAGACGGTGGATGGCAAAATCACAATGAAAGTTCCGGCCGGTACACAAAGCGGCACTCCATTTAAACTATCTGGTCACGGCGTTCCGTTTCGTGCAGACGGGGATCGCGGTCCACATATCGTGACAATAATCGTCGAAACGCCAAAAAATTTGAGCAAAAAACAAAAAGAACTCCTCGAAGAGTTCAAAGGCGCAAAAAAGCGCGGTTTTTGGGGATAAATTCCAGATATTCTCGCGGCGATTTGCCAAAAACCATCCTGTCACCTCTATCATTTTGTGGTATAATATATATCATTAAAAGAAAGGATAAAGATGAACTCTCAAGAAAACGAGAATCTAGACAAAATGAGACATACTTTAAGTCATGTACTCGCTGCTGCAGTACAGGAGCTTTATCCTACAACAAAATTTGGGATTGGTCCTTCTATCGACAACGGTTTTTACTATGATATGGATTTTGGTGACACCAAGATCAGCGACGCAGATTTAGCTAAAATCGAAAAGAAAATGCGCGGCATTATAGCAAGAAAACTTGATATGACTAAACGCATTACCACGAAGACTGAAGCTTTGAATTGGGCACGTGATAATAAACAAGATTACAAAATCGAGTTAATCAACGAACTTCCTGAGGATGCCGAGATTTCATTCTACGATATGGGTGACGTCTTTACAGACCTTTGCAAAGGCCCACACGTAGATAATACCAAAGAAGTCGGAGCGTTTAAACTTATTCGTGTAGCCGGCGCATATTGGCGCGGTGACGAAAAAAGGGAAATGCTTACGCGCATTTACGGCGTAGCTTTTGCTACCGAAGAGGAATTAGATGAATATTTGAAGCGGCAAGAAGAGGCTAAGGCTCGTGATCACCGCAAGCTTGGCAAGGAGCTAGATCTATTCTGCTTCTCAGATTTGGTCGGCGCTGGCCTTCCGCTCTTTACCCCGCGTGGTACTGAGCTCCGTGAACTCATGGCTAATTATTCGTTGTCGCTTCGTGGTCGCGAGGGCTTTAAGAAAGTTTGGACCCCACATATCACCAAGACTGACCTCTATAAGACTTCTGGGCACTATGCCAAGTTCGGCGATGAGCTCTTTATGGTTCATTCTCAGGTTAACGGCGAAGATTTCGCTATGAAGCCAATGAACTGCCCACATCACGCCCAGATTTTCGCTTCACGTCCGCGTACTTATCGCGAAATGCCAGTTCGCTACATGGAGGCTACGACCGATTATCGCGACGAAAAGACTGGCGAGCTCGGCGGGCTCTCTCGCGTGCGCTCTTTGACCCAGGATGATTCACACGTCTTTTGTCGCAAAGAGCAGATAAAAGATGAAGTGAAGCGCTTAGTCGCCATTGTAAAAGAACTCTACACCACGGTCGGCATGCAGAAACTACGTGCTAGACTTAGCTATCGTTCCGACGAAGATAAGTATCTCGGTGACAAAAAGCTTTGGGAGATGGCGCAGAATCAGATTAAGCAAGCTGCTATCGATAACGGCCTAGATTATTTCGAGCAAGAGGGTGAAGCTGCTTTCTACGGACCAAAGATTGATTTCATGGCCGAAGATGCTATTGGTCGCGAGCACCAACTCGCCACCATCCAGCTCGATTTTGTTCAGCCAGAACGCTTTGGCCTCGAGTTCATTAATGAAAAAGGCGAAAAAGAACGCCCAGTGATGATTCACCACGCTACGCTTGGTTCGATTGAGCGCTTCCTCTCGGTATTTATTGAACACACTGGCGGCTGGTTCCCATTCTGGTGCGCGCCAGAACAAGTCCGTATTGTGACAGTGAATGACACCGTATCAGACTATGTCGGTAAAATCACCGACATTCTCAGCAAGATAGTACTAGAGAGGCCTCTCAAATACAATGAATTGCGCTATACAGTCGACGAATCTGCCGATTCACTTGGCAAAAAGATCAAACGTGCCACAGACATGAAAATCCCAGTCGTATTGGTCGTCGGGCCAAAAGATGCCGAAGAGGGAATCGTCTCCGTCCGCCTCCGCGACAAAGAAGAAAAAATCAAACTTGCCGACCTTGCCGAGTTCTTGAGAGGACGGTAGGGGTAGTTTTGTGAGCTTGGAGCAAGCCCAAGGGCAAAAAACTAGTTTCACAGGTCGAGTACGGAACTGTAATTCCGGCGCAGACCTGACTGAAACTAGTTTTTTGGACCTGGCGCGAAGCGATTTGCAAGCAAACACTACCCCTACCGTCATTATCTTGGGTCCTACGGGCTCTGGCAAGACCGGTGTTTCTATCGAAATCGCAAAGGCTATCGGCGGCGAGATTATTTCTGCCGATTCTCGCGCTATCTTTAAAGGTATGGATATCGGCACGGCGAAGCCAAGCCTAGAAGAAAGACAAGGTATACCACACTACGGTATAGACTTGGTGAACCCAGGCGAACGTTTTACTGTGGCTGATTGGAAAGCTTATGCCGAGGACAAAATCAAGGACATCAAGGCGCGTGGCAAAGTTCCGATTATCGCCGGCGGCACGGGACTTTATATTGATGCGTTAATTTACGACTACCATTTCAAAGGCCCAACGGGCAACAAAATTGGCGATGCTGAACAAAAAACTTGTACAGACCGGCAAGAGATAAAAGGAGATTTTTTAATCATTGGGATCAAGACTGACTTCGAGAAGCTAAAAGAGAGACTAGCGTTACGCGCAGACCAAATGTTTTGCGATGAATTATACGACGAAACCAAAAAACTTGTTCAAGCCTACGGCTGGGGAAGCGGCGCCATGAAAAGTAATATCTACGAGTATGCTTGGAAATATCTAAATGGCGAACTGTCGTTAGATGAAGCCAAAAAACTCTTTTTATATGAAGATTATCACTTGGCCAAACGTCAAATAACCTGGTTTAAAAGAAACAAAGAAATTATTTGGCTGGAGCTAGAAAAAATTTATCCATTTGTAATAAAAAAGTTTAAAAACTCATTATAATTTGGATTGAATGTGATAGAATATAAATAGAATGAGCAAAGAAACTAATACTCCAATAGAAAAATTATTCGGCTCGAAGACTCGCGCTAAACTCTTGCAACTATTTTTCGAAAATCCAGAGAAGTCTTTTTATGTTCGCGAGATGACTAGGGTTATCGACGAACAGATTAATTCAGTCCGTCGCGAGCTTCTAAACCTCGAAAGCATTGGAGTTATCAAAAATGAAACTTTCGACAATAAAGTTTATTACTCAGCCAATAACAAACATCCATTTTGCCATGCATTAGTTGAAATTTTTTCTAAAAAAATTGATCTAGTGCAAGAAAAAGATATTCGCGAAAATTCGTGGGAAGAATATTGCCGTCCAGTCAAAAATTACCTAAAGGGGCTCATCGTTACGAATCGTTTGCCGGGCCAAGACGGTATCGACCTTCTCATTATCGGCAATGATAAAACCAAGAAGCTCACTCGCTGGGCGGAAGTCATCGAGAAAAAACAAGGCAAGCCAATCAACTACGTCATTTTATCGACGGACGACTTCATCTATCGTAGAAATGTTCGCGACCGCTTCATCCTAGATATTTTCGAAATGGAAATCACCAAAATCATTGATCCAGAAAAAATCATAAAAGAATAGGAGTAAAAATGTTTGAAATCGAAAGCAAATCCCAAAACGAAATTACCATTATTACCAAAAAGACCACAATCAAAATCGACATCGAAGACGCCGTCGTTGATGCGGGGTTGGCTGTAGGCAAGATTACCGGACCAGGTGAATTTGAAATCGGCGACGCTACCATTCGTGGTATTGCTACGGAAAGCGGCAAGACAATCTATGATGTCGAAATTGGCGGTATTCATATAGGGATACTTGGCGGCATCGAGGAAGGCCTAGATGATATCGTAGCAGATATTCTTTGCACATCTTCCGTTCGAGCCGTACGTGAGATTGAGCCAAAGCTTGTCGTTTCTATGGGAAATGTGGACGGCATGGTATCAGAATTAAAACTTACTGCACGCACAGAAAAGAAACTCAAAATAAAGAATCTTGAGTCTATCCCAGCGACAAAAGAAGTGGTGGTTCTAAATTAAATCAGATGGAAATTGTAGTAGTATTACTTATAATTTTGGGCTCAGTCATCCTGCACGAACTTTCTCATGGGGCAGTGGCGTATTGGCTCGGCGATCGTACCGCGAAAGACGCTGGACGGCTCACTTTTAACCCGCTTAAACATATTGATCCGTTTATGTCTATCCTTATACCAGTGATACTATATCTTATGCATGCCCCAGTTTTTGGTGGAGCGAAGCCTGTGCCAGTAAATTACCATAATCTAAAAGGTCGTGAATGGGGAATGGCTCTCGTCGCCATCGCGGGGCCACTGACTAACTTTCTGATTGCTTTTATTGCCTTTGCTATTGCGCATTTTTCAGGGATTCTTTCAGCTAGCGGCAATCAGATGGCCCGATTCGTCTTTTCTGAAATAGTCATTATTAACCTCGGGTTTATGATTTTTAATCTTATCCCAATCCCGCCACTAGATGGCTCGCGTGTGCTATATGCGATTTCTCCAGATATAGTTCGCAATTTTATGATGCAAATCGAAAGATACGGCGTCATCGTCGTCTATATCCTCATCTTCCTCCTTGGCGACGTGTTTGGCAATATTATGGTTGGGGGTATTAACGGAATGTTAGACTTCTTTTATATGCTACTACCCCCAACGCATATGTTATAATAAAAATAGGCCCTGCCAGTGGCATGATTTTCCTGAATAATCATGTTATAGGGATTTCGTGGCTTACATCCGTGGATGTATCGCATAAGATTTTACCCACCTTGTATATATTACGGGGAAAACAGGCTGACAGGGCCCCTAAAGGTGGGCAATGAAACAAAGAATTCGTGTAGTCGGTATTATCAAAACAGGTGACGGGGTATTGATTTTGAAACGAAACCGTAGCCGTAGTGAGGCTCCGGTTTTTTGGGAGCTTCCTACAGACAAAATAAAATTCGGCGAACAACCAGAAGAAGCCATGGCGAGGACTATTAATGAAAATATCGGCCTCGTCGCTACTTCGATAAGATTGAAAGACGTGATTACCTTTTTAGCATTAGAGGGAGCTAGCCGCCTAAGTAATCTGTATATTATTTACGAAATCCAAGTCGGCGGGGATAACAAGCCGGAGCCAAAGGATCGATACAATGCCTATAAATTTATTAAAGATTTTACGAATCTCGGCGGGATACACCTAAATGAGGCTAGCGCAGCAGTGATTGAGATAGAGGGAAATAAAATCGTCTCTGGGCACATTTCTGCCAGAAATACTGCAAATGCAGTCACGGTTCACGTCGACGGTGCATCTCGCGGTAATCCAGGACCGTCAGGTATCGGCTATTGTATATATAATAATAATGGTGATTTGATCGAAAAGGGCGGTGAGTTTATCGGCTTTGCCACCTCCCGCGTTGCAGAATATTATGCAATGAAAAACGGTATTAGTCGTGCGCTTAGCCTTGGCTTTAAGACCGTACGCTTTGTGTCGGATAGCTTGATGGTAGTAAATCAATTAAATGGGATTTTTAAAATTAAAAATCAAGATATCATGCCGATTTATAATGATATCGAAAAGATGCTAAATGGTTTTGAGAGCGTTTCATTTACACACGTGCCACGGGCTCAAAATGCTATTGCCGATGACGAAGCCAATAAGGCCATTGATAGACTAATCAATAGATGATATAATAAAAAGAGCCCAAAAAGTGATCGCTTGGGGTTACCCAAGAGGAAAGTCCGGGCAGCATAGAGCATGGTAGTCGCTAACGGCGACCGTCCGTAAGGATAGGGAAAGTACCACAGAAACAAAACTGCCCTTTAAGGGTGATGGTGAAAAGAGTGGGGTAAGAGCCCACAGCGCCCTGTAGCGATACTGGGCGGAGGCAAACCCTACCTGCTGCAAGGAGTGCTAAATACCCCTGCTCGGGGATGCACGCTCACCGCTTGAACATTATAGCAATGTAATGTCTAGATAGATGATCACTGGCTTTGTCTATGTGGCAAGGTTACAAAACCCGGCTTATTGAAGGCTCTCAAAAAATCACCCCTTTTATTAGAAGGAGTGATTTTTTTATTGTCTATTTGGTCTTCTTTTCAGCGAGAGCTTTTGGAGACTCAATTAATCCTTTTTTCTTCAAAGTTCTGAGTGCAGAAGTAGAAATATTGCACTTGATTTTCTGGCCATTAATTACAAGAGTTCTCTTCGAAACATTTGGCTTGAATACTTTGCGAGTGTGCCTCTGGGAGAATGAAACATTATGACCATACATTTTACCTTTGCCGGTAACTTCACAAATTGCCATCTTATTTCTCCTTTACTGCATTTACGATTGCTTTGAATGCCTCTGGCTCATTTACGGCGAGCTCAGCAAGGATTTTACGATCAACATTGATGTTTTTGGCTTTCATACCAGCGATTAACTGGGAATAGGAAAGACCAAGTTCGCGAGATGCGTTGTTGATGCGGGTAATCCAGATAGCCCTTAGATCACGCTTCTTGTTGCGACGATCGCGGTAGCTATATCTTAAAGCCTTAATCACACCTTGATTCCCAAGACGGAAACTTCTGGTGCGGGCATGCTGCATACCTTTAGCAGCTTTTAAAATCTTCTTATGTCGAGCCATTGCGGCTACACCACGTTTTACTCTCATGATTAAACTCCTAAAGCAGTCTTAATGTTTTTCTTGATTTTGCCGTTGATGACTGCAGCAGTTTTCATGTTGCGTTTCCTGGCTTTAGATTTTTTGG
The DNA here is from genome assembly GCA_947306055.1 of uncultured Candidatus Saccharibacteria bacterium. Lineage (GTDB taxonomy): Bacteria > Patescibacteriota > Saccharimonadia > Saccharimonadales > Saccharimonadaceae > Nanosyncoccus. Next base: position 43,513 of record CAMZFK010000002.1, read on the forward strand.
CAAGAATATGATTGCCGAATGCACGTTCACGCACGATTTTACCAGAGCCGGTAATTTTAATACGCTTTGCGGTGCCTTTATGCGTCTTTAGTTTTGGCATAAACTTTCCTTTAATTTAATTAGGTTGTTATTAAAAACGTACAATCAGTCGACCGTGGAAGTAGGAAATTACTTCTTCCGAATCCCTACTGATAAGTTGCGCCCGTTAAATTGTGATTTACCTTCGATTACGATGTCGTCACCGAGAAGCCCAAGCACCTTTTCAAGTAAATCTTGACCAATCTCTTTGTGTGCCATCTCGCGACCGCGAAAGACAATCATTATCTTTACTCTGTCGCCATCGTCAAGGAACTCACGCATTTTGCGGACTTTGATATTGAGGTCGTTTTCGGAAATTTTAAGACCAATCTTCATCTGCTTAAGCTCGGATTGTTTTTCGCGAGCTTTTTTGCGATTTCTGGCCTCTTCCTTCATCTTTTGGTATTGGAATTTACCCCAATCGATGATTTTTACGACCGGTGGGTTGGCATTAGCAGAAATCTCCACTAAATCCACACCCTGTTCCTTCGCAAGAATCTGGGCTTCGCGACTTGACATAATGCCAAGCTGCTCTCCACTTGAACCAATTACGCGTACCTCCGGATAACGAATTTCTCCATTCAACCGAGTGCGTGATGTGTCTTTGATAGTAGTCCTTTCTTCTCTTGAATTAACCTGATACTAATTATATCAAATCATAAGAAAAAATACAAGAGAAAAATACCTATTTCCTCCGGTACATCAGCGCCTCCGCGATGTGCACCGGCTTGATGATGTCAGCCTCATCAAGGTCGGCAATCGTCTGCGCAACTTTTATAGTTTTAAAATATGCTCTCGCCGAGAGATTTAATTTTTTGGACGCCTGAGAAAGCATAGTTTTTGCTGCGGAATCCATATGTAGTAAATTTGACACTTCAAACGATGAAAGGGCGCTATTGAACATCCCGCTACGGCCATAACGAGCCCGCTGCCGCTGAATCGCCCCTGTTATAGTATTTTTTACAACATTATGTTCATGGTTATCACCGGAAGGATTTTTGAGTAAATCTTCATTTTCGACCTTTTTTACGTCGATGCAAAGGTCGATTCTATCAAATAATGGCCCAGAGAGTTTTTTCTGGTAGTTTTGAATTTGTTGCTCAGTGCACGTACATTCGTGCGTAGGGTCGCCAAGGTATCCGCAAGGGCAGGGATTCATTGTTGCGACAAGCATAAAATCCGCTGGATAAGTCGTCTTGTGATTAGCTCTCGATATAGAGATTTCTTTATCCTCTAATGGCTGCCTCAAGGCTTCTAGCACCGAGCGAGGAAACTCGGGGATTTCATCTAAAAACAGGATCCCCTTATGTGCAAGCGATATCTCTCCAGGGGCAGCTGCTGCGCCACCACCGATGACAGACACCGCGCTTGCCGTGTGGTGAGGCTCACGGAAGGGCCGCGTCTTAATAATTTCATCGGTGGAGAGCCCCGTCAGAGAGTAAATTTTGGTAATAGCGATTTCTTCTTCTGGGGTTAAATCCGGTAGCAGGTTGGAAGCAGCCTTCGCAAGGAGCGTTTTCCCAGCTCCAGGAGGCCCAGAAATCAAGATATTATGGTGGCCAGCTATAGCTACCGTCATGGCGCGTTTAGCGAGCTCTTGCCCACGTATATGGTCTAGAATTGGCCCAGAAACGCGATTTTTTGGGCGGTAAGACTGGTCTACTTCCGTAGCTGACATCACAAACTTACCTTGATTTTTTAGATGCAAAAAGAGATCTTTAAGGCTTTTTACACCGTATATCTTAATGCCAGTAATCAACGCTGCCTGGGAAAGATTCCCCAAAGGGACATAAATCTCATCAATTTTTGTGCGCTTTGCCTCCTCAATGATATTTATGATGCCTTTTATCGGCCTAAGAGCGCCATCTAAAGATAACTCACCTACAAACATCTTGCCAGATACGTCTGATTTAATAATTTGTGAAGATAAGGCTAATATCGATAAGGCGATTGGTAAGTCTAGATACGAGCCATCTTTAGCTAGATCTGCCGGCGCGAGGTTTATTGTGACTTTTTTGTCAGGGAAGGTAAAGCCAGAATTAATTATGGCACTCCTGACTCGTTCTTTGGCCTCAGTTATGGTTTTGTTTGCCATGCCTACTATATTAAACGCCGGTAGGCCGCGGCTCATATCTCCTTCTACCTCGACAGTTTTGCCATCGAAACCAAAAGGGATTGCGGAATATATCTTAGCTATCATGCCGCCTTTACTAGCATAGGTGCAAAAATAATTCAACCCCGGCCCTATTTTTAAGGGGTGAAATATTGATTGTGGGGCGGAATCTCAGGCATTTTTTGCTTACCTCTGTATGGGCATTTTGCTTGTGGAAAACTCACGAAAAATATACAAAAATTGTTCAAAAAATGTATTGACATTAGCATTTTTTCGCGATATTATAGAGATAGCTTTTGAATAAAAAAATTATTCAAAAGGCAAAAATAAACATTATAGCCAAAATAACTCCACACTCTACACAGAAGACCGGTTTTCCTCGCAGTTACCGGTCTTCTTTCTTGTTTCGAAACACAAAATGCCACTCTCGACATGGCAACATTACAGATATAGACATTTTTTAACAGAAGTAGTATAATAAAGACAGTTGGGGCTGACAAAGCTTAGACGGAGTATTAACAGATATGATGCGTGTCGATTGAATACCGTAAGTATTAAATAAGTGCTAAAAACACTAAGCTAGCGCATGTCATGTACATGCCAGCATATGCCTAAGATTATTTTATAGGCTGGTCTGTGCTTAAGGCTCCGTAGAGCCCAGATTATCATATGACGGGGATAAAGCTATTCAAGCGGCGATAAATAGCTCGAAAATTAGCCATGGCGCTTGTAAGTTTCGTTTTCTGCAGTCTACAAACCGCGCCAAGATCAAACAGAGAACTATACACGTAGATTCATATCCAGGTGATTCTTCGGACGGGGAGGCAGTATCCCCCAGCTCCACCATATACTATAGTCAAACAATAAAATATCCTAGAATTAAGGATATTTTTTTAATTTTACGCCGCAAAAAGAGTCATATTGTTGTAAAATCCACAACATTTTGAGCAATAAAATAGAACAGGTAAACAATAGGGTAGACGTTGTAAAAAATACAACATAAAATTGAACAATTCTATTGCTTTTTTAAAGCTTTTATGCTAATATGAAAACAGTCGAGATGACTAAAATAAAAACATCAAAAAGGACAAAAAATGAAAAGGGACAAACCAATTCCGACGTAAAAGTAATTTAGCGGGCGAAAAGGTAATTTCTAGCCATAAATTACAACATAGGAATTACCTAGAGCTCCGCTAAAAGCGTCGAGCGCGTTAGTAAATCTTTTGTTAGCACCTTATAGAAACATAAACAAGAGCAAAAGAAAACACTAGCAAGGACAATGCTTCACCCTGCGTGAAGCGGTCAAAAGGATAGGCGGATCAGGTTGCGGTCAATAGTTAAGATTTTAAGTGCCGGATAACCCCCGCCTTCCTCCCATAAAATAAGCTTCAAAAACTCTTGGGGGATAAAATCTGTGGTATAATCATGTTATGAAGCATAACCGCGTTATACCAATCATCAGCATAGCAGGACTCGCAGCTTTAGCTGTTATGCTCATAATAACATCCCCAACCGAAATCGGTCCATTAGGGGTTTTATTATTTTTTACAACACTTTATGTTACGACATTTGGAATTATCACCCTCATCATGGGGGCTTTTTATCGTCTCGCTTTCAAAAAAGAAGCTCTGCGCGGCAAAGATTACCTATACTCGGCAGTCATGGCTTTTGGCCCAATCATGATACTGATGGCACGCTCATTTGGCGCTATCAATCTCTGGACGGTCAGCCTAATCCTGATCTTTTTGCTATTAGCGGAATTTTTAGTCTACAAAAGGGCATAATGTGATAAAATAAGCATATGGATAATGGTCGAAGCGAATTTACGGGCAACATGATTCCTCAAAATCCCAATGAAAACACATGGGATTATTCGCCAGAGCATGACAATAAAGCCATCGGCAACAAAATTATTTCTACTCCAGAATCATCTCCAGAACTAGCCCCAGAAAAATTCGGTGAAATTTTGCCGACGAGCCCGATTGTACCCGCTACCGAAGAGACAGTGGTCGCGGCCCCAGCCTTTAACGATAACGCCATCAAAACTACCGGAGATCACTTAGACGCGTTGGCTATAGACGAAGTAGACAGGCTGATTGATAGTGTAGACTCTAACAATGGCGAACTCGCGGGACTCAATGACTCACTAAGACACATGACCGCAGTAAATCTAGATAATTCCTTTAATAGGAAGTTAGGCAAATAATGGAAACTTGGGTGGCAGCGCTACTAATTATCATCTCGATAGTTGTCATCGTGGCGGTTGTTTTATCTGGTTCGCGCGTCGCCAAATTAAGGAAGGCTAAAAAATACGAACGTAGTCTGAAAATGGTCCCACTCCTCATCCATCTACCACCAACTACGGACGACGTCGATGGCGGCGGGCGCGACAAACGCGACATCGCTCTAGAGACGATTTCTAAAGCTCAAGTGATGTATTCGATCTTGTCTTCCACGATTACCAAAGGTTTCAAGACCAGGCTCTATGGTCAAAGGCATTTCTCCTTTGAGATAATCGCAAAAGATGGCTTCATCAGATACTATGCCGTGGTTCCGGCCGTCTTAACAGAGACGGTGAGGCAGGCCATCCAGTCAGCCTACCCGACCGCTAGGATTGAAGAGAAGATGGAAGAAAACATCTTTGCCCCGAGTGGCCGTGTAGATACAATTGCTGGTGCGGAGTTGACCCTAAACAAGGCCTATTATTTACCTATTTCTACTTATGAAGACACGAAGCGAGATGCTTCGACGGCGCTTCTAAATGCTTTATCTGCCGTGAACAAAGATGAGGGGGCTGCTGTTCAAATTTTGTTCCGTCCCGCCGAAAGTTCTTGGTCGGATTCCGCCAAGCAACGCATCGATGAAATGCAGAAAGAAAAGAAAGAGAAGGGACTCGGTCTCGGTATTGGTGGTATGACTGCGATGGACATTATCCGTGCTCCATTCGAGGTTCCAGAACTACACGAAAAACAAAAAGAAGCACCTAAAATATCACAAATTGATCAGGACGAAATCACTGCGATAGCCGGTAAAATACGCTATCCGGCATTCGAGACGCTCATTAGGGTAGTAGCAAGCTCCAACAACAAACCTCGTTCAGATGCTATTCTGGGTGGCATCGTCGCAGCATTTTCCCAATTCAATTCGCCGGAGTTTAATGGGTTCAAAGTCAACACATTTAAAGACCAGAAAAAGCTGGCCGTAGACTACATTTTGAGGGTTTTCCCCTTAAAAGTCCGAACAAATATTTTAAACAGCGTAGAGCTAGCTTCCATTTTTCACTTACCAGAACAAAATGCGATTCCAAATTCCCAAGTAGAGCGTCAACTTACCAAACAAGTTGATGGCCCAGCTAGGCTGGCTACAGAGGGCGTATTACTGGGCACGAACGAGTTTAGGGGCATCAAGAAGCCAATTTATCTCGATGACGATGACCGTCGTCGCCACATGTATGTTATAGGTCAGACCGGTATGGGTAAATCCGTCTTCCTCGAGAATATCGCTTTCCAGGATATGTGCGATGGCCGAGGTTTTGCCTTCATTGATCCGCATGGCGATGCCGTAGAAGCATTATTAAAACGCGTCCCAGAAGAGAGAATCGATGACATTATCTATTTTGATCCTGCCGACATCGAACACCCAGTCGGTATGAATATGTTTGAGTTTACCTCTGAGGACCAAAAGGACTTCATCGTGCAGGAGGGTATCAGTATGCTCCAATCTCTCTTTGATCCATCAAATCAAGGTTTCTTCGGTCCGCGCGGTCAGCACATGTTCCGAAATGCCGCCCTGCTTCTCATGTCAGACCCGAAAGGTGCGACATTCATCGATATTCCACAGTGTTTCACTGACCCGGAATTCGTCAAGTCTAAGCTAAAATACGTCACCGATAAAGCCGTCTACGATTATTGGACCAAAGAGTTCCCAGCTTCACAGAAATCCAATGACGCTGGTGAGGTCATCACTTGGTTCGCATCGAAATGGGGCCCATTCCTCTCAAACACCATCATGCGAAATACTTTAGGGCAAATCAAATCCGGCTTTAACATCCGTGAAATCATGGACAACAAGAAAATTTTCCTAGTCAACCTCTCTAAAGGACGACTCGGTGATATCAACGCCAACCTTCTCGGTATGATTTTTGTAATGAAATTCCAGCAAGCTGCTATGAGTCGTCAAGACATCCCAGAGGATCAACGTCAAGATTTCTGCCTTTATGTAGATGAGTTTCAAAATTTCGCCACAGATAGCTTCGAATCGATTCTCTCTGAGGCTCGTAAATATCGCCTTAACCTCATCGTGGCAAACCAGTTTATGACTCAGCTCACCGATAAAATCAGGGAAGCACTCCTTGGTAACGTCGGTACGATTATTTGTGGTCGCGTCGGTGTGACGGATGCCGATTTGATGGTAAAAGCCTTTACCCCGACCTTTACAGCGGAAGACCTCACCAAGACTCCAAATCACGCCGCAGTCTGTAAAGTCATGATGTTTGGTATGCCATCTAGCGCCTTCACGATGAACTTGCCAGCTCCGATGGGTGAACCAAACGACGAGCTCATGGAGAGCTTAAAGGCTTATTCTGCAGCAAAATATGCTAAGACTCGTGCCGAAGTCGAAAATGAAATCAAAAATCGTTGGATGCCTGCTCCTAAGGCAGAAATAAATATCGCTGAGGCCAATTTAAATGCGCCTAGAAGGCCAGATACCTCAGAGCCAGTAGACAACACGCCTAAGGCCGAAGAAGCCCCTTCTGAAGCCTCTAATAAGCCAGAAAAGGGATTTTTGGATAAGTGGCTAGCCCAAAAAAGCTCCAATCAATAGATAGGCTTACAAAATCTAAGAAACATTAGGCACTACTCTTGAAAAACCCTAGAAACTGGTGTATAATAGAGAGGTATATTTAAGATGAGGTATAAAAATGGCCGAAAAAGAGGCTTACGATTCGTCAGAAATTCGGGTGCTAGAAGGGCTTGAGCCAGTACGCTTAAGGCCGGGTATGTATATCGGTTCTACCGGTTATGATGGGCTTCATCACCTAATCAAAGAAATCGCCGATAACTCCATCGATGAAGCTATCGCCGGTTACGCTAACAAAATCGACATCACTATATTAAATGATGGTGGTGTCCGCGTAGATGATAATGGTCGCGGTATCCCTGTAGATATCCATCCGAAGACCGGTAAATCTACTCTCGAGACGGTACTCACTGTCCTCCATGCCGGTGGTAAATTCGGTGATGGTGGCTACAAGGTATCATCTGGTCTTCACGGTGTAGGTTCATCCGTAGTGAATGCACTCTCTACCCACATGGTGGCTGAGGTTTATAGAGATGGCAAATCTCATCATATCGAATTTGACACCGGTAAGCCTACCATGGAGCTCAAAGTCACCAGCGGCTCACCAAGAGAGCATGGTACATCTATTACTTTCTACCCAGACCCAGCTATTTTTAAGGAAACCACCACCTTCGACTACGACTGGGTATCTAATTACGCCCGTCACCAGGCCTACCTCACTAAGGGCATCCTAATTACAGTCGCCGATGAGCGCACCGGTGCTCGCGAGGCTTTCTACTTCGAGGGCGGCATCAAGAGCTATGTCAAACGCCTCAATAATGGCAAGGAAGTTCTCTCAGACGACATTTTCTATGTAGACAAACAGGTCGGTGACACCGGTGTAGAGATTGCGCTTCAGTATAATGATACCTACGCCGAAATCATGAAGCCATTTGCAAATAACGTCCTTACCCCTGATGGTGGTATGCACGTAGTTGGTTTCCGCACCGGTCTCAACCGCACGATTAATGATTACGCCCGCAAGAATGGCCTTCTCAAGGAAAAGGAAGAGAATCTCACCGCTGATGATATTAAAGAGGGTCTTACCGCCGTCATCCTCGTGAAGCTTCCAGATCCACAGTTCGAAGGTCAGACCAAAAATAAACTTGGTAATCCTGAAGTACGTGGTTATGTTGACAAAGTCATGACCGAGTATTTCGGCTACTATCTAGAAGAAAATCCAGCCATCGCCAAGAAAATCGTCGGTAAAGCTACCTTGGCTGCCCGCGCACGCAAGGCCGCTCGTGCTGCTCGTGACAACGTCATTAGAAAAGGCGCCTTTGAAGGTCTCAACCTTCCAAGCAAACTCGCGGATTGTTCCTCTAGAAATGCTGAGGAATGCGAACTCTTCATCGTAGAGGGTAACTCCGCAGCCGGTTCCGCTAAGGAAGGCCGCGATTCCAAGATTCAGGCTATCCTCCCACTCCGTGGTAAGGTGCTCAATACCGAGCGCGCCCGCCTAGACAAGATGCTAGCCAACGCCGAGCTCGTCTCTCTTATCAAGGGCCTCGGTGTAGGTATTGGCGACCAGTTCAATATCGATGGTCTCCGCTATCATAAGATCGTCTTCATGACGGATGCCGATGTCGATGGCTCACACATCTCTACGCTTCTTCTTACTTTCTTCTTCCGTTATATGCCAGATATCATCAAGGCTGGTCACGTTTATTTGGCCAAGCCACCGCTATTTGGGCTAATCAAAGGCACGGGCAATACTCGTAAGATTGATTATATCTATGACGAGCAGGCTCTCGAAGACACTTTGACTAAGAAAATTGAGGAGAGAAAAGCCGCCGGTACCAACGTCGATGAGACCGCCGAGCGCTTCAAGCAGGCAGGCTATACCGCCCAGCAGCGTTTCAAAGGTCTTGGCGAAATGGACGCCTCTCAGCTTTGGGAGACCACAATGAACCCAGAAAACCGTATCTTGGTAAGAGTTAATATCGAAGATGCCGAGCGAGCCGATGCCATCTTCACCAAACTCATGGGCGACCAAGCCGAACTTCGTAAAAACTTTATTCAGGCTAGAGCCGCCACCGTCGACCTAGACGACCTGGACTTTTAAGGAGGAACTATGGCAGATAAGAATGACAACTTGAAAGGAGCGGAAGGAATGTCCTCTGAGGAACCTTTCGCGACGACGGGAGCGAACGGAGCGAGCGAAGCCCGTAACGACGGGCCTGAGCGAAGCGTTTCCGAAGAGGGTATTGCTTCCGCTTCTGTAGAGAAGGGTATTGAGCTTCGTACTGTTGAGAACACCATGGAAGACTACTTCCTACGTTACTCTCTTTCCGTTATTGTCGACCGCGCTCTCCCAGACGTCCGTGATGGTTTGAAGCCAGTCAACCGCCGTATATTATATGCGATGAACAAAAATGGCTGGAAGGCTCCACATGCTACGGTCAAGTCCGCTCGTATTGTCGGTGAAGTCATGGGTAAATATCACCCGCACGGCGATTCGTCCATTTATGATGCAATGGTCAACCTCGCTCAGCCATGGAAAATGCGCTACACCCTCGTAGAAGGTCAAGGTAACTTTGGTTCTATGGACGGTGATGAGCCAGCAGCTTCCCGTTACACCGAGGCTCGCCTTGATAAAGTTGGAGCCGAGCTTCTTGCTGATATCGAGAAAGAAACCGTAGATTTTCGTGACAACTTCGATGGCACCGAGAAAGAGCCGTCAGTTCTCCCATCCGCTGTACCGAACATTCTCTTAAATGGTCAGATGGGTATCGCCGTCGGTATGGCGACTAATATTCCGCCACACAATCTTGGCGAGCTCGTAGACGCCACCGTCGCCCAGATTGACAACCCAGACATCACCCTCGAAGAATTGATGAAATATGTCAAAGGCCCAGATTTCCCAACTGGTGCCGAGGTCTATGGTGGCACCCCTATGAAAGAGGCCTACGCCACCGGTAAAGGCTCTGTCACGATCCGCGCTGTTGCTAATATCGAAGAGCGCAAAAACGGCCGCTATAACATCGTGATTACAGAGGTCCCTTACGGCATGAGCAAGGAAGACTTCATCGAGAAGGTTCGCGACCTCGTTCTCGCGAAAAAACTCGATCATATCGCCGACGCTCGTGATGAATCTGCCCGTGGCAAGGTTCGTGTCGTAGTAGAGTTAAAGAAAGATGCGTTCCCAAAGAAGATCTTGAACCAGCTTTACAAGCTTACTCCGCTCCAGACTTCTTTCCATTATAATATGCTCGCTCTTATTGACGGTATCCAGCCTCGTATCCTCGGGCTTAAGGAAATTTTGGCAGAGTTCATCAAGCACCGCCAGAAGGTCATCCGCCGCCGCACCGAGTTTGATCTTAAAAAGGCCAAAGAGCGCGCGCATATCTTAGAAGGTTTGAAGATCGCTCTCGATAATATCGATGAAGTCATTAAGACTATTCGTGCTGCTTATGATGACGCCGATAAACAACTCATGAAGAAATTCGGCCTCTCTGAGATCCAGGCTAACGCCATTCTTCAGATGCAACTTCGCCGTCTCCAAGGTCTCGAGCGCGACAAGATTGAAGAAGAGTTGAAGCAACTTCACGAGTTGATCAAGCAGCTCGAAGCCATTCTTGCTGACGAAAAGGAAGTCCTCCGCGTAGTCAAGGAAGAACTCATCGCCATCAAAGAAAAATACGACGATCCTCGCCGCTCCAAGATTATTAATCATGAGGTTGGCAAGTTCTCCGAGGAAGAATTAATTCCAGAAGAAGAAAGCGTTATTCTCCTTACTACCGAAAATTACATGAAGCGTGTCCCGCAGAATGATTTTCGTCGCCAAAATCGTGGCGGTAAAGGCAAGCGCGGCATGACGACTAAAGAGGAAGATGTTATCCAGCAAATTATGACCGCAAATTCGCACGATTTCTTGCTATTCTTTACGAACCAAGGTCGTCTCTTCCGTATGAAGGCCTATGAAGTCCCGCAAGCCTCACTTTCTGCGAAGGGTACCGCTGCAGTTAATATGCTCAACATGCATCCAGAAGAGAAAATCACCGCTATTATTAAACAAGGTGATACTGGAGCAGACGGGTATCTCTTTATGGCTACCAAAAAAGGCACCATCAAGAAGTCCGCTATCAAAGATTTCTTTAATGTCCGTAGCAATGGCCTCATCGCTATCAAGCTCGACGCTGGTGACGAGCTCCGCTGGGTCAAAGAGACCACCGGTGATCATGATATCGTTATCTCTACCTCTGCCGGCCAAGCCACTCGCTTCAATGAAAAGGAAGTCCGCGTGATGGGCCGCTCTGCTATGGGTGTCCGCGGCATGCGTCTTCGCCCGAAAGATGAAATCGTCGGCATGGATGTAATTACCGATCCAGATCAGAAATTGATTGCAGTCTCGGCTAATGGCTATGGTAAAGCCTGCCTTGTCTCCAACTTCCCACCACACAAGCGCGGCGGTGTCGGTATTAAGGTTGCCGCCGTCACAGAGAAGACCGGCCCAATCGTAGCTGTCCATACTCTAGACCCAGAGGCCAAGGAAGTCATTATGATGTCTACCAAGGGTCAGGCCATCCGTGTAGCGATGAAAGAAATTCCAACTCTCGGTCGCGCCACTCAGGGTGTCCGCATCATGAAAATGAGCGAAGGTGACACAGTTGCCTCTATCGGTATCGTCCTTCCAGAAGAGGAATCGTCTGACGATGTCGCCGTCGCCGAGGATGTTTCGAAAGCTCCTGTCGAAGCAGAAGTTGAAACCGAGGCTCAAGAATCTGCAGAATAAAGCAATAGCGACTTAGATAAAACACTTATGTAAACAAATTTCGTAACAAGAGGTTGTATTTTTCATCGACTTGTGGCTATACTCCTGAAACTCAATAAAGAGAAAGGAGTATATGAAGACCAAAAAGAGTCTGCTAATATCAACTTTAATATTTTTAGCCGCAGGTTTTAGCGGCATCCCGAAAGAAGCTTCAGCGCTGGTAGAGAAAGACGGCGTAAAATATTGGACTTTTGAGGAAATGCTAGAGCTCGACGCGGAAGTAAACAGAGAAAAGCTGGAAGTTTGCGGCGCTGATAATTACGACTGTGAATGGGATTTTGAGATGAGCTTGATGGAACGAGGCGGGCAATACCTCGTTTATGACATGTTTAATTTTCAGCAAATGTTTATGACGGCGGTGAATCCAGCCAAAAACACCATAAAATTTTTCTATCGCGACGAAGATAAAATGATGCGGATGTTCGGAATAGATGAAAAATACCCGCTAGAAGAATTCATAGTTTTTTGGACAGATGACGAAATTGAAAAATCATACCCAGGAGAATTATTGAGAGGGTTTAGACATTACATAGAGCCGATGCTAAATGGCGAATCTGTTGATGATCTCCACCCGATATTTTTTGGTAACGTCGAGCTGAACGGCGAAAATTGGTTTGAGCCAAATAAAGAGTTAGGATTCACGATCGTTTCTGATGACACAAAAGACAATACGAAAGGTTTTTTCTATCAAATGGGTAAAAGCAACGGCACTTTTTCTGGTAGAATTTATTATTCGGACTGTATAAATTCAGCAGATTATGAAGACGGAATGGAATGCAGGCTGTTTTTTGGCGGCACACCAGAGACGCTGAGAATGACGTATTTCCCGTTTAGAGAGGAAGACGAGGAGGAAAAAGACGAAGAGATGACGGAAATGGTAGAGAATGAAGAAATAACAGAAATAATAAAAGATGAGGAGATAGAAGCGTCCGAAGAAGTAGAGATGGTTGAAAAAGCGACCACAGAGGAGATTATAATTGAAGAAATAGTTAGCGAGATGGAAGCAAGCGGGGAAATGGAGTTTCCTAAAGAAGTGAACGAAAAGACAGGAGAGGTCGAAAAAATAAAAATAAGTGAAAGCGTAGTTTTACCTAAGGAGGCAAAATCAGGCAAAGAGACAGTCATAGTTGAAGAAGCCAAATCGGATGAAGAAGCAGAAGATATTGAGATCCCGTTCGCCGCAGCTAAAATCGAAAAAACTGACGATTTCCCCTGGGGAATAGCCGCATTATGCACTGTCGGCACTATTTATATAGCATGGTGGCTCCTCCCAATTGAAAAAATTACAAAAAATCTGAATTTTTTTCAAAAAAAGTGTTGACAAAAATATTAATCTGCGATAAACTAGTACTAGTCTAAAGAGCTGCGAGAACTTATATTTTAGAAGTCTTTAGAAACATCTTAACAATTTAGTTGTGCAATTTTGAAGTAATTTTTACTTCATTTCATCGTCAGTTTTATTTATAATTTGAGTTTTTCAAATTTTCTATAATGGAGAGTTTGATCCTGGCTCAGGATG
>CAMZFK010000003.1 GCA_947306055.1 uncultured Candidatus Saccharibacteria bacterium
CTCGCGGGGGACCCCCTCCAGCGGCACCACCCGCTGGTGTTTCTCGATTTCTTTTCTGTATCTATCTTCTTCCGAGAAGATGCAGCCGCAGTATTTTTGCATATAGAGGCCGGCGGCGCGAGCTTTTTCTTGCCCCTCGCGAAAACCTACACGAAAATCGCGGTAGAGAAATTTGATACCAAATTGCTTGGCTACCGCCTCGCAAACTTCTTTTAAAATATCGTGCTTTTGATATGGCGAAACCAGGAGCGTAGTCGTAAAGGCGTCGTAGCCATTCTCGCTAGCATAGCGAGCAGCCTCGGTAAGACGCTTGAAATAACAATAATTAGCACAGCGATTTTCGATGTCGCCAGCCACATTTTTGCAAAACTCGTCTAGGCCGTATTCTTCTTTAAAAATTGCTTCGACTCCGACCTTTTTAACATATTCTTTGAGACAATCGCGGCGAGCTTTGTACTCTGTGTACGGGTGGATGTTTGGATTATACCAAAAAACAACCGGCTCGATGCCCTCGGCGCGGAGTGAATCAATACAATAAACGCTGCACGGAGCGCAGCATGTGTGCATTAATACTTTTTGCATTGCATATATTATATCATTTGTGCTAAAATAAGTCTATAAAGGAGGTATATGTCGAAGACGATTGAGACCGACACTAAAACATTTGTGAAATTCTGGCTCGTACCACTTGGCATTGGGCTAGTATTACTATTTTTGCACTCTGCGATGACTGGTTTAATCATCATCGGGATTTCTATTTTTCTTGCGTTAGCTCTTAAACCTCTAGTTCGAAAAGTAGACGGGTTCTTTACTCGTCATTTTGGTACAGAAAAGAAGCATCGCACCGCTTCAGCCGTCCTAGCATACTTAATCGTTGTCTTGATAATCGGTGGCATCATTGCCGTAGTGGGGCCGGTGGTAGTTAATGAAACCTCTAAATTTGTCCAGAAGTTCCCAGAGACATTCGAACAGACTTTTGGTGGATGGGATGGTATCAACAACTTCGGGCAAGCGATCGGCATCAATGACTTACATAGTGAAATTTCAAACGCTTTGACAAACTTATCCAACAACCTTCTCGGAATTCTGGGGACTAATCTAGTCGCTAGCGTAAGCGGCGTAGCTGATGCAGTAATGAAGATCGTCTTAGTGCTGGTTCTGACACTATTATTCTTGCTGGAGGGTCCAGCCCTTATGGATACTTTCTGGAAGAGCGTTGGCTCAGCAGAAGAGGATAAGAAGCCTGTAGCCGTAGCGAAACGCGTGCTCGCGCGCATGGCCGATGTAGTCTCGACTTATGTGGCGCACCAAATCATCGTCGCGTCAATCGACGGTTTATTTTCTGGCTTGTTCGTGTTTTGTATTTCATTATTCACTGGCATCTCCTCAAGCATAGCTATCCCTATGGGTATGATCACGATGCTATTTTATCTCATTCCAATGTTTGGTCAATTTATCGGCGGGACGCTCGTAACTATAATTTTATTCTTCTCGAGTCCAATCGCAGCAGTTGTATTCGCTGTAGTCTATATAATATATGCCCAAATTGAGAATAACCTAATTGCCCCAAAAATTCAGGGAAATGCTTTGAATTTGCCTGCAATCATGATTTTGATCGCTATCGTTATCGGCATGTACATGTTCGGCCTCCTCGGCGCTATTATTGCAGTACCGATTGCTGGATGCGTACGTGTATTGATGGATGAATACCCAAATATTAAATCAGCGCGTAGATGATATATGTCCAACAAAAAAACTAAGGCGAAAAGAATTCGCAAGATTATCCTGACTGTAATATTTATCTTAATAAACGTTGCAGTTATTGCTGCTACCGCAATTAATGAATTTGGCAATTCTAATGATGCAGCCGAGCTTTCTGAAGTAAAAATTAATTGGTGGCTATTGCTCCCTGCAACTTTATGTTTTGCGCTCATGATTTTACTTGAACTTTTAAAATATGTCATCATGATGCGTCGTACGACGGCGGAAGGAACTTTTACTAGAAAAGAAGCCTTCAAGACTGCTTGGCGTACCGTCATGCTAGGGAGATACTATGATCGTATCACCCCAGCAGCAGTAGGTGGACAGCCATTCCAAATTTATTATATGCATAAGACCGGTAAAGTATCAAACGGGCTTGCAGCAGCAATACCGATTTTTGGGATGATTTCTGGGCAAATCGCCTTTTTGATTATTGCAATTCCATGCTTTATCTTCGGTGCTCTCGAAAATGATAACCCAGCACTACTATTTACCGCTTGGGTCGGTCTTCTGTTTTACGCATTTTGGCCAGTTATAGTCGGTGGGATGGCATTCTTCCCGAAGAGTACGACTAGGTTGATAAAGCTCGGCGTACGACTCCTAGCTAAAGTCCATATCGTAAAAAATAAGGAAGCTGCATTGCTAAAAGTCGAAAAAGAGATAGGTGATTATGTGAACTGCGTCCGTTTAATACTGAAATCCCCTAAATTATTCGGCGGAGTGATTTTTCTATCCCTCATTGCTAACCTACTGATTGCATTTGTGCCATATTTCGTGTTGACGGCTTTTGGTGGAAATATCGACTTTTCATCGTGTCTAATCCTGACAATTGCCGTAGAGTCCGCAGTTTACTTCATCCCTACACCAGGCAACTCCGGTGCGGCCGAAGGGACATTCTATGTGGTATTCTCCGCGCTTTCTTCTGGCTACGTATTCTGGGCAATGTTATTTTGGCGTCTCTACTCATATTATGTCTACATTTTCGTCGGTATACTCATTTACTTTAAGATGAACCTCGAAAAGAAACGAAGAGGCGAATTAAATGTTTAGGCTTTTCAAATATTTGCGGCCTTATTGGTGGCAGGTCGCAATACTTCTGGTTGCGACCGGTGGTCAAGTGTATGCAACATTACAACTACCAGCATTGATGGCCGACATTATAAATAATGGCATCGTCCCACAAAATATGGATAGCGTCTGGAAAGACGGCGGACTGATGCTTGTGCTCGCCTTAGTATCTGCTGTGGCGTCTTTTGTATCTAGTTATTTTTCCGCAAAGATTGGTGCATATTTTTCACGAGATTTAAGGGCGGAAGTTTTTACCAAAATCCTAAATTTTAGTTTAGCTGATACTAAAAACTTTAGCACTGCTAGTCTTATTACTAGGACCACCAATGACGTAAATCAGATTCAAATGATTATCACGATGATGCTTTCGATTTTGATACGAGCGCCACTTTTTTGTATTTTTGGTCTCGTGATGGCAATTCAGACAGCGCCAGAGATGAGCTGGATTATTGTCGTCGGTATCACGGCGGTAGTTATTTCCGTCATAATTATTATGTCGCTAGTGGGACCAAAGTTTAAAATCTTCCAGAAATTGATAGATAAAGTTACTCTAATTACCCGCGAGAACCTAACTGGGCTTAAAGTTATCCGCGCCTTCAACAATGAAGAACTTGAACATAAGAAGTTTACCAACACTAATAATGAATTGACAAAACTTTTGATTTTTATAGATAGAATCTTGGAACTTCAGAACCCATTAATCAATATCATATTCAATGGGACTACTTTATTATGCTCATGGATAGGTCTTTCACTACTCAGCCAAAACTTTGCTTATCTTGGCAATATGACGGCATTTTCTGAGTATGTGACTTTCGTCATGATGTCGTTCTTGATGCTTTCGTTATTCTTTATAATGATCCCGCGAGCAAACGTCTCTGCTGGGAGAATTAATGAACTATTAAAAACTACTGAGAAAATACATTTTGTCAAAGAAACTCGTGGTATCCCTGAGAAGCGCGCTTCTGTAGAGTTTAGAAATGTAGGTTTTAGTTATACTGATGCTGCGGAAAAAGTTTTGGACAATATCTCCTTCAAGGCTATAGCTGGTCAGACTACGGCGTTCATTGGCTCTACTGGCTCCGGGAAATCTACCTTAATAAATCTCGTTCCTAGATTCTACGAAGCCACCAGTGGCGAGATTTTAATCGACGGGATCAATATTCGAGATTATAGCAAAGAAGATTTGATTCGACGCATTGGGTTAGTGCCGCAAAGGGGTGTGTTATTTGCTGGGACTGTGTCTTCAAATATTCGATTTGGGGCGCCAAATGCTACCGAAGCGGAAATCAAGCAGGCTGCCGAAATCGCCCAAGCAGCAACGTTCATTGAAAAATTGCCTGGCGGATATTCTGCGCATATTGCACAGGGCGGGACAAATGTTTCTGGTGGGCAAAAGCAGCGTCTTTCTATCGCACGCGCAATCTGCAAAAAACCTGACATTTTCATCTTTGATGATGCATTTTCTGCGCTCGATATGAAAACGGACGCAAAACTCCGCAAGGCCCTAAAGCCTATCACTAGTGATGCCGTCGTCTTAATTGTGGCACAAAGGGTGAGCACGATAAAGGATGCGGATCAAATTATCGTGCTAAATAATGGAAAAATGGTAGGGAAAGGCACGCACAAAGAACTCATTTCAAATTGCAAAGTTTACCAGTCCATCGTAAAGTCACAGCTATCTGATGCAGAGTGGAGAAAGGAAACAAATGGGGCCAAATAATCACATCTCGAATAGTGGTAAAGCAAGAAACACAAAATTTGCTATTAAAGAGTTTTTAAGCTCGATCAGACCGTATCGTTTTTCGATCTTGTTTTCGGTGCTTTTGTCGATTGGCTCGGCGACACTTGGGCTTTTTATCCCAAAAATACTTGGTGATATGACAAATATTGCGGTAAATACTTATCCGGAGATTGATTGGGGGCAAATTGGCACCAAAGCTATCATCGTCGTAGTGCTATTTTGTTCTTCGGCTATATTGAACTATGGGCAGGCTTTCATATTGGCTGTCGTGTCGGCAAATTACACTAAAGATTTACGTGAAAAGATTTTAACAAAAATCAGTCGCTTGCCGATTTCATATTTCGATAAACATAAATATGGCGACACCTTATCCCGTATGACTAATGATATAGACGTAATAACCACTTCCATGTCGCAAGAGATTGCTGATATTACACTTAGCCTTACAACATTACTTGGTGTAATGATTTTAATGCTTACAATATCGGTGCCGCTCTCCTTAATTTCATTTATCGTAGTTCCGCTGTCCGTGATCGTTGTCGGGAAAATCACTAATTTCGCTCAAAAATATTTTAGAGAGCAGCAGGCAACTCTAGGCGTCTTGAATAGTAAAATTGAAGAAGATTATGCAGGCCAAATAATTATCAAATCTAATTCTTATGAAAAAGCCGCAATTGATAGTTTCAATGCTTCGAACCAAAAACTCGCCAAGGCTGCGACTAGAGCACAAATATTTTCATCGTTGTCGTTCCCAGCAACACACGTCTTCACAAATCTTGGCTATATAGCGATTTGTATTCTTGGCGGCGCATTTGTCATTGACGGAAGAATCAATATTGGTAATATCCAGGCCTTCATTCAGTATGTGTCACGTTTTAATCGTCCGATTACCGAAATTGCTGCGACTACCGCTACAATTCAATCCCTGCTCGCGGCGAGTGAAAGAATTTTTGAATTCTTAGCCGAAGAAGAAGAGGAGCCAGACAAAGAGCCTTCTATTACTATCAAAGATATCCGTGGCGAAGTCGAATTCCATAATGTCGGCTTTAGCTATTTGCCTGACACGCCAGTAATCCGTAACCTTTCGATCAAAGTAAGGCCGGGCATGAAAGTCGCTATCGTCGGTCCAACTGGAGCTGGGAAAACTACTCTGATCAACCTCTTGATGAGATTTTATGAACCAACTAGCGGATATATCACTATCGACGGCGTGCCAATTCATGACATGAAGCGTTCCGATGTGCGTAAGCTATTCGGCATGGTTTTGCAAGATACTTGGCTTTTCAATGGCTCCGTTTATGATAACCTACGCTATGGCCGCGCCGATGCAACCATGGATGATGTGATAAGGGCGGCTAAATCCAGTAATGTCGACCACGTAATTGAGGTTCTGCCTAAAACTTATAGATCTGAAATTTCTGAAGATTCTGATAACATTTCTGCTGGGGAAAAGCAACTTATCACTATCGCTCGTGCAATGGTAGCAAATCCACCGATGATGATTTTGGATGAGGCCACATCGAATGTGGATACCCGCACTGAACAATTGATTCAGGATTCATTTGAAAAATTGACACATGGCCGCACGTCTTTCGTGATTGCGCATCGTTTGTCAACCATACGCAATTCTGATTTAATTCTAGTGATGCGCGATGGGGCAGTAGTGGAGCAAGGTAATCACGAAGAGCTTCTAAAGGCTAATGGATTTTATGCCGAGTTATATAACTCACAATTTACCACTTAATTGGAGACATTCCGTATTTTTCTAAGAAGGCATTGGCCTTGCTGAAGTGATGATTACCAAAAAATCCACTATGCGCTGAGAGTGGCGACGGGTGCGGTGACTCTAATATTAGGTGTTTCGTATTATCAATTAAAGACTTTTTATTCCTAGCATCGCGCCCCCATAAAATAAACACGAGATGTGGACGGGTTTTATTTAAATATTCAATTGTAGCCGTAGTGAAAATTTCCCAGCCTTTACCACGATGTGAACCAGCTTTATGAGCTTCTACGGTAAGGACTGTATTCAAGAGTAGTACGCCTTGATTTTGCCAATTTTTGAGGCTACCGGTAGCGTTTTCGTGATGACCGATGTCGTTATCGATTTCTTTGTAAATGTTGATGAGGGATGGGGGAATTGGTTGCGAGTCTGGCACCGAGAAAGCCAAGCCCTCGGCGGCGCCTGGGGTATGATATGGATCTTGCCCTAAAATTACTACTTTTATATCATTGAGGTCGGTGGTAAATGCCGAAAACACCAAGGTCTTTTTAGGAAAAATCGTCTTTTTTTCGTATTCGCTATGCAAAAATTCCGACAACTCCTTAAAATATGGTTTATTAAACTCGGAACTTAGAAATGTTTTCCAACTTTCATGCATATATATATTATATGGTATAATTTTATAAAAGTGAGTTAAAATGGCAAAATTATATTTCAGATATGGGACAATGGGGTGCGGCAAGACTATGCAGCTCCTCCAGGTAGCCTTTAATTACGAGGAGCGCGGGCATAAGGTTTGCGTAATTAAACCAGCCACAGACACAAAAAATGGCACAAAATTGCTTACTAGAATTGGGCCCGAACGCGAGACCGATTTTTGTTTTGATAAAAAAGTTAATTTATACACAAAAATTTCAAAGGAATTCAGTGACGTACGTTGCGTATTGGTGGATGAAGCACAATTTTTGACCCCTGAGCAAGCGGATCAATTACTGCTAGTCACCGTCAAGCTCAATATCCCGGTGATAGCTTATGGGCTTAGATTGAATTTCAGAAGACAGGACAGCGGATTCGAGGGAGCTACGAGATTGCTCCAAATTGCACACAATATTGAGGAACTTAAGACTATCTGTGAATGCGGGCGTAAGGCCTTGTTTAATGCAAGATTTATAAACGGCAAGCTGATGGCGGATGGGCCAGATATTATAATCGACGACGGCAAGAGTGATGTAAGGTACGATGTGTTCTGCCCAGCTTGTTATGAAAAATATTTAGAGGAGGCAAAATAATGTTTATAGTTGTCGAAGGACAAGATGGTACAGGTAAAGATACCCAAGCCAAGATGCTTGAAAGCTACTTTAAGGAGCAGGGCAAAAAAGTAGTTTTTTATTCTGAGAGCGGGACCGGCAGTGATGATCCGTTTATCACGGAAATTGCTAAATTGAATTATGGTTCTGATCAAAATATTGACCATCGGACAAGAGTGCTACTTTATCTTGTTAATCGTTACGAACAATGGCGCAAAATTGCTGAGCCAGTTTTAAGAGATGGTGGTGTCGTGATTACCGCGAGGAGCTGGCTGTCGACTTTGGTTTATGAAGGATATGGCGCCGGAGTTAGCCGCTCGACTATCACTAAAGTACATAAAGCTATTATGCCGGAAAGATATTTCAAGCCCGACAGGACTATTCTTTTGACATTGTCGGAAGAGGAACAACAAAAGCGCCTCGGCACGCAGACCGGCAAAAATTGGGATCGCAAAAAAGAAATTTGGAAGTCTAAGGGTAGCGACTTCCAGCACAAGCTCAATCAGGGCTATCTTAAAATAGCTAAAGAATACAACATCGAAGCCGTCGACGCTTCCGGAACGGTCGAAGAAGTGTTTGCAAAAATCTTGAAGCGCTTATAATTACACCCAGGCGCTGAGGCGGGCGTATTCTTCAGAGTCTTTGTCGTAAGAATCAAGAATGTCCTCAGTGTAGGTCTTGCCGTTTGAGATATTTAGCGTTTTAACTTCTGGCATAGAAGCCAGCAACCTAATAATAGCCTCGTCAGTCTCAATATTAGTCATGGATTTTTTCGGATCGGTGGAGTGAGAACGGACGCGAAGTTCCCTATAGACAAAGCGCCTGATTCCGGCTTGCAGACAATGCTTGAGACAATTTTCACAAGTCGCGACACGATTATAAACTGTGCATTCTGTGAGATCTTGGTGGGCAAAAATCAAAGCATTCATCTCGGAGTGGATTACAAAATGATATTTCATCGGACGTTCAGAGAGTGTCAGCTTGGACTCGTCTGCGCCTTGCACTAAACCATTATACCCAAGCGATACCACACGTTTGTTTTTGTCGACAATCACGCAGCCCATTTGGCTTGACGGATCTTTACTTTTAAGCGCAACCGTTTCGGCAATTTTCATGAAATATTCATCCCACGCCTGTTGTTTTTTGTCCATAAAACCTCCAATTCCTCTCTATTATAACACGAAATCAAGGTGGGGGGTTGAAATTTTGTTTGACTTGTGACTAGAATCTCACAACTTAATAAAAAGGAGTATTATATGAAAAAAATAAAATTAAAAATTATGCGAGTTTGGCGGCGGCGAGCACGGGTGCGAGTACGTTTTTTGATACTAGCCGGCGTCATGATTAGTGCAAGTTTAATGCCAGCTATGACCAAAAAAGCAGAAGCCGAAAGTTGCCCAGATTTAAAAATTGTGTTTGTACGCGGGTCGGGTGCAGAAAGATGGAACGAGCAGAATTATTTAGAATTTAAAAAACAGATTGAGGGGAAGCTACCAGATGTTTCGTATGAGTTTTTGGATTTGGACTATCCAGCAATAGGAATAGATAATCTGGGCGTGGCAATAGGAGCATTTTTTGGGGCGGGAGAATCATATGAATTTGGCGATTCAGTAAATAAGGGCGCGCAGGAATTAAAACGCATAGTAAATTATGGCTGCAGCAAAACGAAATACGTACTCGGTGGCTATTCGCAGGGCGCAATGGTGATTTCAAAAACGTTGCCAGATTTAAACGCGGAGAAAATAATTTATGCGGCGACGTTTGGCGATCCAAAAATCTACTTGCCGGAAGGCTCGGGGCTAGTTCCAGCGGCTTGCCATAACCAAAATTTGTCAGACTACCGAGCATACGTGCCAGATTGTCGAGCGTATCAAGGACTACTCGGAAGCTATAGACCCTATCAGCCAGAAAGTTTTATCGGTAAACTTGGGACTTGGTGCAACAAATACGATATTTTTTGCTCGTCACATTTTAGCATTAGTAGCCATACGTCGTACGTCTCCGATGATTTATACGAAGATGCCTCACGAGTAATCGCAAGCAAAGTAGCGGCGGCATTTAATGTTAAAAATAAATATTCTTCACCACACGATACGGCGATTTTAATTGATTCTACTGGCTCGATGGCATGGATGATTGAGCAATTTAGAAACGAAGCGCTTAGGCTCGCGAATGAAACCTTTGAAAAAGGCGGGCGAGTCGCGCTTTATGACTACCGCGATTTAGACGACCCATACGAGCCGGTAGCGAGATGCGATTTTGAAACTTGCACGGCGGAAAATTTTGCAGAATTTTTGGACTCGATTATCCTAGATGGGGGCGGAGATATGCCGGAGTCGCTTTTGTCTGCGTCGGTAAACGTAATGAATAGGCTGCGGTGGCGGCGGGGCGCGACTAAGTCTTTGGTGGCATTAACCGATGCGCCATTTATTTCGCCGGACCGTGACGGGGTAACGATGCAAGACGTGATTGACTTAAGCCGAAGAATTGATCCAGTGAATATCTACGTCATTACTAGCGAAACAGTGGCGAGTGCGCATCCAGAAATCGAAGAATTAACCACGGCGACAGATGGAGCGGTAGTAACAGATTTTGGAAGTTTGAACCTCTTGACCGATCAAATTATGGCACGATATGATACTTTGCCGAGAGTGGAAGAAGATTTAGTGGACCCAGGCGTGGCGCCAGAATTACAAGTTGATGAATTTATGGATTATGGCGAGAGTATAACGGTGAAATTCAAAAATAGCGGAAACAAAGTAATAGCGATTTTGAATGACGCGATTTTAGGTATAGCCGACACCGATTTTATAACAATTGGCGGGCTCAATCGAACAATAAAAAACGAACTGGTTTTAATACCGGCAAACGATACTTTGAAAGGCAAAAAAGTGACTCTGGAAATTCCGATTGACGGCTCCAGTGATAGCGGTGGTAGTTGGGCGACAGCCGAGGTTGTTATTATCGAAGATAATACCTCTATCCCAAAAGCACCGAATGCTGGTCGAGTTTAACTATCTCTGCGTGGTGAGATGCCAGTGGTCACCATATTCGCATTTGTATACCCCTAGTGGCCCGGTGTGGTGGTCATATTCTGCAACGAGCGCAGCAGCCTCGGCTTCTTCCTTGGTCTGATAGCAAATTTTATGATTTTCGCCGACCCAACAGCGTTCTGGCTCGTAAATTTCGGTTTTAGGATGTTTATTTCTCGACATTATCTTTTTATTATATCACAGATTTAACAAAAAGTCAATTTTTAGCTAATTCCGCTGGGTGTTTTACTTATTGTTACCCCTAGACATGCACGTAGAAAAGTGTTATAATCGCCATTATGACTTTGAATAAAAATTTAATTCGCAACGTAGCGATTATCGCACACGTAGACCATGGCAAAACCACTCTAGTGGATGGTCTTTTGAAGCAGTCTCATACATTCCGCGAAAACCAAGCCGAGATGAACCAGACCTTGATTATGGACTCGATGGACCAGGAGCATGAGCGCGGCATCACAATTACAGCAAAACAAACCTGTGTTTACTATAATGATTATAAAATTAATATTATCGATACGCCGGGACACGCAGACTTTTCTGGCGAAGTAGAACGCACACTTAATATGGCTGACGGCGTACTTCTTATTGTCGACGCGCAGGAAGGCCCAATGCCACAAACGAAATTCGTTTTGCAGAAGGCGCTGGATCTTAAACTGAAACCCGTAGTAGTCATCAACAAAATCGACAAACCGGCCGCGAGAATTGAGGAAGTTAAGGATGAAATTGAGAGCCTATTTTTGGAGCTTGCAACTGATGAATCTCAGCTAAATTATCCGATTTATTATGCAATCGCACGCGAAGGAAAAGCTGGGAAAACCACTGATCTTGACGATGATTTACATGTAATCTTTGACGCTATCATCAATGACATTCCTGCACCAGATGTAGATGCTGATGCGAGCTCCGCTCAGCTGCTCGTGGCTGCACTCGCTGCGGATAATTACCTCGGTAAATACTGCATCGGTAAGATTTTCCGTGGTCGTCTGAAGAAGGGTATGAGCGTAAAAATCCTACATGGGGATAGTAGCAAAAACGCCAAAATCGAAAATTTGTTTGTATATAAAGGCCTCGGTAAAGAGGAGGTATCAGAAGCTATCGCTGGCGACATCGTAGCTATTTCCGGTATCGCCGAAGCAAATATCGGCGATACTATAGCTACGGGGGATAATCCTGAGGCATTGCCAACTATCGAGCTAGAGGCTCCAACCCTTTCTATTTATATCGGGCCGAACACCTCACCACTAAAAGGTCGCGAAGGTGAATTTACCACTTCAAGGCAGATCGCTGAGCGTCTGGAACGCGAGCTCGAGACAAATATTGCACTTAAGATTCAACCTGATGGCCTAGGATACAAAGTCTCCGGCCGTGGCGAATTGCATCTTTCGGTACTTATCGAAACTATGCGACGAGAAGGATATGAGCTTGAGGCTGGACGTCCAGAAGTTGTATATCGGGAAATCGATGGCCAAAAGTGCGAGCCGATCGAGAGTCTAACTATCGAAGTGGCTCCGGAATTTGTCGGCGCAGTATCACAAGAGCTTGGCATCAGAAAAGCCGATTTAAAAACTCAAGAAATTACCACGACCGGCGCGACAAGATTTGTTTATGAAATTTCTACCGCTGCACTTATCGGTCTTCGTAATAGCTTACTTACGGCTACAAAAGGTACGGTGATTATGTCGAGTATCCCTAGCGGCTATCGTCCATTCGAATCTAAATACAAGCCCGAGAGAAATGGTGCGCTTATTGCATTCGAAGATGGTACTTCCACCGCATATGCTCTTGACGCAGCACAGGCGCGCGGCATATTATATATCCCGCCACAGGTGCCGGTCTATCAGGGTATGATTGTGGGGCTTTCTAACAAAAAGGACGATCTCGACATCAACATCTGCCGCGAAAAACAGCTCACTAACATGCGCACCCACGCTTCTGACGGAGCAATTCAACTGACTCCATATACTCAACTCAGCCTAGAACAATGTCTTGATTTCTTGCTTGACGATGAGCTGCTGGAAGTCACCCCGAAGACGCTTCGTCTCCGCAAACGCCAGCTCGACCCGACCAAGCGAAAACGCGAAAATAGAGCTTAAACGACAAAAACTCCCTAGTGCGGGAGTTTTTTGATACAATGTATAATATGAGTTTTGATTATTTTATTGATAGCCACTGTCATATACACGATAAAGATTTTTTTGATCCAAATATTCGTAATACCTTAATCCAACGGGCACTGGAAAAAAACATCAAAAAAATGATTCTTATTGGCACAGACCATGAAGATTCTCTCGCGGCTCGTGATTTTGCAAATTCTCAAGATAAAAAACACGAGATCTTGTTTTGGTCTTATGGAGTTCATCCGAGCGAATGGAAGAAAAATCGTCCGATTCCGGATTTTAAAACTAACAAACCTATCGCAATTGGCGAAGTCGGTCTCGATTATCACTTTTTTAATGACAATGATGACATTCCGGCCGAAAAAGCTGGTCAAAAACAACTCTTTACCGAGATGCTCTGTCTAGCAGAAAAATATGATTTGCCGGTGATTTTTCACGTACGCGAAGCATTTGATGACTTCTTCGAGATTATTCATGAGCACCCGTCGATTCGCGGAGTGGTGCATTCATTTTCTGATAATAAGAAAAACTTAAAAAGAATTTTGAGCGAGACGAATTTCTATGTCGGGGTAAACGGCCTTTCGACCTATTCGACGCTGCCGACTCCGCCGATTGAGAGAATCCTACTTGAGACCGATGCACCATTTCTCGCCCCAGTACCTTTTCGTGGCGAGACCAACGAACCTGCTTATATCTACAATATCGCGGAATGGCTTGCCAAAAAATTGAAGCTTGATCTTAAAGATATACAAAAAATCACCACAAAAAATGCCTTCGAGCTTTTTTCGTTTGATAAAAAATAATTTTGTTGTTAAAATATGGTTATGGACAAAAAGCGCTTTTCTATTGTCATATTCATTATTGGTATGGTTTCTCTCATAATTGGGACTACGATATTATTGATTAATCTATTAAACACCCCAGCATCTCGCGACGCAGAATATTTAGTCGAGATTGGCAAGTGGGAAAGAGCTGATGCCCCTGGTGTCATTTGGGACTTCACGGAAATTGGCAAGGGAACTTTGACTACTAATAATCATCTCAACAATTATGACTTTTCTTGGTCTATCGACGGAGGCAAAATCAGCATCAAGACATCTTGGCTTTATGAGCTAAACGATGAATATGTTTACAACATCAATCGTCAGGAAAACCTCTTAACTTTGAGTTCTGATGAATCAGTCGATATCGATTTCCGTCCCGCAAGTAGCGTTAACGCCGAGATTACCGAGAACGATTAGTTCGTCGTCCGGCAACATATGTGTAGCGTGAAATTCGGTACTTTCGAGTTTTGAAATATTCTCTAAGGCTTCTTTGGCGACTGGATTCGTCGCTGAACAAATAGAAAGTGCGATTAAAACTTCGCCGAGTTTTAAATAATTTTCTTTGAAATTGGAGGTTCTATTTTTGATTTTTAAAATCGGCTGTAAGATTGCCGGCGAAATTAAATCGACACTATCTGGTATTTTGGTAACAAATTTTAGGGCGTTTAAAATCGTCGCTGAAGCCGGCGAAAGGTAATCGGTCTTCCGTCCAGCAATAAATTTTTTGCCTACCATAATACAGGCGCTAGGAAGACCATTTTTGCTAGCACGCTTCTTGTCTGCTTCGATTGCTACTTGGCGATCAGATTCAGAAATGTCCAATTCATTCATAAGAAGCTTGATGCGCTCTGGGACTTCTTCTGGGACAATGCCTTTTTTTAGATCGGCAAGAGCACGATAGTAGCGCCTAATAATCTCGTCTTTTGCAGCCTTTCTTACGGCTTTGTCATCCGTAATACATTCGCCAATCACATTTACACCCATATCGGTAGGGGAGTAATAAATTGTCTTCTTGGTGATGCGATTCAAAATTTCTTTCAGGACCGGGAAAGTTTCGAGGTCGCGGTTATAATTCACTGCCGGAATATTGTATTTTTCGAGATGAAAATAATCAATCATATTTTTGTCATTAAGATCGGCAGTAGCGGCTTCATAAGCAATATTGACTGGGTGTTTAAGTGGCAAAGACCAAACTGGGAAAGTTTCAAATTTGGCATATCCAGCGTTTACGCCATTTTTGTATTCATGATAAAGTTGTGAGAGAGCCGTCGCAAGCTTACCGGAGCACGGACCCGGAGCTGAGACTACTACGAGTTTTCTGGAGGTCTTAATGTATGGGTTTGCTCCGTAACCTTCGTCCGAAACGATCGTGTCTACATCGGTAGGATAGCCCTTGGTAAAAGTATGAAAATATGTATTAACTTTATAGTCTTTTAGCTTCTTAGCAAAATCCTCGGCTTTTTTCTGTCCATCAAACAGGGTGATCACTACTGAACTGACGAAGATGCCTTTATCTCTTAAGAATTCAATTAGCCTCAAGACTTCCGTCTCGTATGAGATCATGTGATCGGCGCGGATTTTGGACTTTTCTATAGCGTTCGCGTTAATACACAGAATCACTTCCGCATCATCCTTAAATTCTTGTAAAAGCCTAATTTTGAGATCCGGTAAAAACCCCGGCAAAGTACGCGCTGCATGCTGGTCGTCGATTAACTTACCCCCGAATTCTAGGTAAAGCTTATCAAACATCTTGATGCGATTTTTGATTTTTTTCTGCTGGATTTTTAAATATTTATCCGCATCGAAGCATTTTTTTGTCACTGGACCTCCTTATCATTATTCCATTATAGCACAGCAAATAACACTATATTATATATTTAAGGAGATGTTTAGGCCCAGCTCGAAGCATCTTTCATTGGCGTAATTAAGCATTATATGATATAATATGGTAATGATTTATCTAGATCACGCAGCGGCAACTCCGGTAGATTCGAGAGTTTTAAAGGCGATGGAGCCGTATTTTTCGCGTGATTTCTTTAA
This sequence comes from uncultured Candidatus Saccharibacteria bacterium, assembly GCA_947306055.1. Classification (GTDB taxonomy): domain Bacteria; phylum Patescibacteriota; class Saccharimonadia; order Saccharimonadales; family Saccharimonadaceae; genus Nanosyncoccus. Next base: position 15,638 of record CAMZFK010000003.1, read on the forward strand.
CCCTTCGGCTGCGTATTTGCCAGCTAAGAAAGTAGCATCCGACTACGAGGCCGCCAAAGCCACCATCGCACACGCGATTGGAGCCAAAGCCTCCGACCTCGTCATCACCGCCGGCGCCACCGAGGCAAACAACCTCGCGCTAAATGCGATATTTGCATCCCGCTCGGGGTCGCAGTCGCCCGGCCCGTCGCCACGGGCGGGCGCTGCTATGGCTCGCGCTGCCGCGCTGCGCAATCCCCCGAGCCAGGACGCAAATATCGCACTTTATCTCGCGACTGAGCATGACTCGGTGCGTAAATCGGCCGAGCGGTGCGGCGGCGCCGAAATCGTGGTCGACAAATTTGGCCGCATCGACATGGCTGATTTGAAATCCAAAATCACCGACGCTACCGAGCTGATTTCTGTCTCGCTCGTCAACAACGAGCTTGGCGTCATCCAGCCACTCGCCGAAATCGCCAACCTGATTCGCGAAATCAAGTTCGACCGGCTTCGCCGTGGCATCAAGACTCCGCTTTATCTCCATTCCGACGCTTCGCAGGCGCTCAATCTTCTTGATATCAACGTGGCACGGCTCGGCGTGGATCTTTTGACGCTGAACTCCGCCAAAATCTACGGCCCGAAGGGTGTCGGCGCGCTTTATGTTTCGCACGAGGTCAAGCTCACACCTTCCACCTATGGCGGCGGTCAAGAAAACGGCCTTCGTTCTGGCACCGAAAACGTCCCTGGCGTAATAGGTTTTGCCAAGGCAGTAGAATTAGCGCACGAGCATCTGAATGGTAATCGCAAAAAATATGCCGAGCTCAAAAAGCTCCTACTTTCAAATTTACATGGGTACGAGCTCATCAACAAAAAGCATGCGCTTGACAATTTCGCAGTTTTGTGCTATAATGGTATAGATGCAGAGAGGTTGATTTATCTTTTGGAAGAAAAAGAAGTCTACGTCTCGACCGGCGCCGCTTGCGCCGCTTCTAAGGGTGAAAAATCCCACGTCCTTGCCGCCATTGGCCTAAATGACGAACAAATCGCCGGCTCACTCCGCCTTTCGCTCGGCGAAACCAACGACAAGTCCCAAATCCTCGAAGCCGCAAAAATCATCAATGAGATTGTGGGTAGTGAATATGGGAGGGTTAGCCATGAGTAGCTCTCCTTCGGGAGCGCTCCGGGGCGCTAGCCCAAGTCTTACTCCCTCACGAGAGCTACTCACGGCTAACCCAAGCTCTACTCCCTCGGAAGAGCTACTCACGGCTAACCCAAGCTCTACTCCCTCGGAAGAGCTACTCACGGCTAGCCCAAGTTCTACAACAAGTAAGCCTAAGGTTTTTGTTGGCATGTCCGGCGGTGTCGACTCGAGTGTTTCGGCGGCGCTTCTAGTCGAGCAAGGCTACGACGTCACCGGTGTTTACATGAAAAACTGGTCCAAAGACCTCCCTGGTATGAAATGCCCGTGGGCCGAAGACCTCGCCGACGCCAAGCGTGTAGCCGTGAAACTCGGCATTCCTTTTGAAGTCTGGGATTTTGAAGATGCGTACCGCGAAAAAGTCGTAGAATACATGCTCGCGGAATTCAAAAAAGGCAACACGCCAAATCCAGACGTAATGTGCAACCAAGAAATCAAATTCAAACTCTTTTTCGAAAAAGCGATGGAGCGCGGCGCGGACTTTATTGCCACCGGCCACTATGCTAGAGTAGGGGAGCGAATAGACGCGATGTGCCCTGCGGAACATAAAGACTTGGCCAGAGCGGCCTGGAGCGTGTCCGAAGGACACGCCGCGTCTATTCGCTCCCCTCTGCTGCTCAGGGCGGCCGATGAGAATAAAGACCAGACGTACTTCCTCTATCGCATTTCCGAAGAAGCTCTTTCTCATACGCTTTTCCCGATTGGCGACATGCTAAAGCCGGACGTAAAGAAGCTGGCTGAGGAAAAAGGCCTTCATAATGCCTACAAAAAAGAATCTATGGGCGTGTGTTTCGTGGGCGAAGTTGGCATGAAAGATTTTCTCAAAGAATATATTGACATTAGACCGGGTGAGATTCGTGAAATCGAGACCGGTAAGGTGCTCGGTTACCACGAAGGTGCGATTTTTTACACTATCGGCCAGCGTCATGGGCTCTATATTTCTGGCAACAAAGGCGAAGTTAACGACGGCCTCCCATACTACGTCGTCAAAAAAGACCTCGAAAACAACGTCGTTTACGTCTCGAAAAACTTAAACGACTCAAATATCTGGACACGCGAACTAAAGCTGACGGATGTATTGATGCGAGGTAAAGCCGCCGGCGCGATGTGCCCTGCGGAACATAAGGACTTGGCCAGAGCGGCCTGGAGCGTGTCCGAAGGACACGCCGCGCCGGTGGCTTTACCTGTATTAGTCCGCCTCCGTCATCGTGCTCCTTTAATTCCTGCGACTTTGAAAGGAGACACGCTGGTTTTTGAGAACGAAATCAAGCGTCCTGCTTCAGGTCAATCTGCGGTTTTATATGATGGCGAAATCTGCCTTGGTGGCGGAATAATTTGCTAGTTTTCCAAGACGGCTTTAATGCGGCGGATGCCAGCAGCAGAAGACTCTTCTTTGGCAATTTTGAAATGACCAAGTACGCCGGTGTGCTCGACGTGTGGGCCACCACAAACTTCGCGCGAAACTGGGTTATCAAAATCACCAATGGTGTAGACTTTGAGAATGTCTGGATATTTGTCCCAGAACTGGCCGTGGGCCTTCAAAACGTCGCGGGCGTAAGCTTTGTCGTATTCATCATAAACTACTGGGAGATCTGCAGCAATCCACTCGTTGACCTGAGCCTCGACTTTGGCGATTTCTTCAGGAGTTAACTTATGGTCGCAGTTAAAATCAAAGCGGGTGCGTTCCGAAGTAGTATTGGAGCCTTTTTGGACAATGTCAGGAGAAATATGCTTCTGAAGAGCCGCGAGCATGAGATGAGTAGCGGTATGGTATTTAACCGTTTGCTCGCCGTGATCCTCGAGGCCGCCTTTAAACATGCCTTTTGAGGCGGTCTGGGAACGCTCGCGCTGCTCTTTCAGAGCCGCGTTGAACTCCTCTTTGTAATTTTCGCTTAAATCAATATTCTGATGATAACATTCTTCAACCGAAAGCTCTAAAGGAAAGCCATAAGTATCCTGGAGTTTGAATAAGTCATAGCCAGAGAGGCGAGTCGTAAAGTCCGATTCTCGACCCGCTCCTTCGCGCCCGTCGTTACGGGGCTCAGTCGCTAAGCTTGCTCCCGTTGTCGCAAATGGTCTCGAATCGGCATTACGACTCGCCATTCTACTTAACTCCTTCAGGCCCTTGTTCAACGTGGTGCGGAAGGCGCGTTCCTCTTTTAGTAAAACTTCAAGGGCGACTTCGCGGTGGGTCAAAATTGAATCTGGGAGCTCGTTGTAATTCTCGGCGACGATTGGGACGATTTCGGAAAGGAAGTTGGTCGAAATACCAAGATCAAGCGCGCGGAGAATGGCGCGGCGGATGAGGCGGCGCATCGCGTAGCCCTGAGTCTTGTTAGATGGAATGAGCCCCTGAGCCGCAAGAAGATACGCGCCACGAATATGGTCGGCAATGACGCGCATTTCGTCAGTATTTGTATCATAACTTTTACCAGAAATTTCTTCGAGTTTATCAATAATCGGTTTCAAGAGCGAAATCTTAAAGACATCGAACGAGCCGATCGCTGCAGCCGAAATACGCTCGAGACCGCCGCCGAAGTCGACGTTTTTCTTTTCAAGTTCGGAGAAAGTGCCGTCTTGGTTCCGCTTGTACTGCATGAAAACTTGGTTGCCGATTTCCATAAAACGGGCGCCGTCGGAGGCTGGATGAGCGAGACCGTATTTCTCGACGTCTTGCTTGTCGTCGCCAAAATCATAAAACACCTCAGAATCTGGGCCACATGGATCGCCAAGCGGAGTAGTTTCAATTCCACCGCCACGGCTCCACCAGTTTTCGTGGTCGTCGTAGAAGAAAATGTGCTCGCCCTCTTTGATGCCGCGCTTGTCGCCATTTTCGGCGGAGCCGATTTCAGCAATTTTCGCGTCGATACCAGCTTTTTTGAAAACTTCTTGCCAGATATGAGCGGCCTCTTCGTCTTTTGGAATACCATATTTTTCGTTGCCAATAAAACAGGTAACGTAGATTTTGTTTGGGTCGAGGCCGACAACCTCAGTTAAGAACTTGAAAAAGCTCTCGATTTGCTCGCGTTTAAAATAATCGCCGAGCGACCAGTTGCCGAGCATTTCAAAAACTGTCGTATGGCGCGGATCGCCGACATCCTCAATGTCCTGAAGGCGCATCGATGGTTGCGAATCGGTTAGGCGCTTGCCGTCTTTATGCTCCTTGCCAAGAAGATAGGGAAGTAGCGGCTGCATACCAGAGCCAGTAAAAAGCGTAGTCGGGTCGCCCTCAAGCACAAGTGGGGCTGGCTGGATGACTTTGTGGCCACGGGCCTCTTGAAATTCTAAGAATTTTTGTCTAATTTCGTTCGCATTCATGTGCTATATTATAGCATATTTTTAGGTATATCGAGCTGGAATATGTTATAATATAAGCATGAACACTATCCTCGGGCTTGATATCGGTACTGAGTTCGTGAAAGCCGTCTTGGCGCGACCTAATAAAGGTGGCGACCTTGAGATTTTGGGCGTCGGCAAAGCTAGACAGCAAGAGGGCTCCATGTATGCTGGAGCCGTAGCGGACATTGAAGCGGTAGTGGCCACCTGCGAGGAGGCTCTAGTCAAAGTAGAGGATGAGGCTAATGAGCGTGCTGATTTGACGGTCGTTGGCATTGCTGGTGAATTGATCAAGGGGAATACTTCAACCGTGCGCTATAGTCGCAAAGACCCTAATCAGCCAATCACGGAAGCCGAAATGTCAGAAATCATCAAAAAGGTCCAAGCGAAATCCGGCGAAGTCGCGCAAAAAACTATGGCTGTCGAGACCGGGAACAAAAACGTCGAAGTGAGATTGATAAATTCTGCGATTATTTCCTTGACGATTGATGGGTATAAGATCAGTAATCCGATCGGCTTTAAAGGCTCCGACGTGATGATTCAATTTTATACAGCTTTCGCGCCGATGATTCATGTGGCAGCCATAGAAAAAGTTTGTGCCGAACTGAACCTCGATCTTCTCACTGTAGCAGTGGAGCCATTCGCGGTTTGCCGTGCGTGTCTCGGTGACGATTTAGATTCGAATTTCTCAGGCGTCGTAATTGATATTGGCGGCGGCACGACTGATATTGCGGTAGTAGATGATGGCTGCGTAGAGGGAACAAAAATGTTTTCAATCGGCGGACGCAATTTTACTCATCAAATAGCTGAGGCTCTCAGTGTAGACTTTGAAACAGCCGAAAAGTACAAGCTTAATTTCGACTCCGGCAAGCTAAGTGATAGCCGGAAAGCCCAAATCGAGACCGCCCTTTCGCGCAATTTATCTGTATGGCTTGCTGGGGCTGAAGTCGCGCTTGAAGAATTTAATTCACTTGGCGAATTGCCACGAAATGTCCTACTTTGTGGCGGCGGGGCAAGTTTAAGTCTATTACAAGAAAACTTAGCTACTTCGGATTGGTACACCAATCTACCATTCCCGAGAAGGCCAGTGATTCATCTCATAGATGTGGCAGAACTACCAAATCTCATCATGAATAAGGATTTCGGGCTAGATCATTCTTTTGCGACAGCGCTTGGACTCATCCGCGTAGGAGCAGATACCTTAGCTGGGGCCCCAGAAGAAAACAAGCTCAAAGCCCGACTTGCTAAACTTTTACAAAATTAATTATTTTTTGAATTCGACAAATTCACCAGGTTTTAGGCCATCCAAGACATATGGGCCGAATTGCTCGCGGTGGAGTTTTTTGACTTGGTAACCAAGAGCGGCAAACGTACGGCGGATTTGCCGATTGCGGCCCTCAGAAAGAATCACCGTATAGAGGGGGTCCTGGTCGAAAGGCTCTTTCTCGGGCCGCTCCGGGGCGCTCGCCCAAGTCTTAGGCCCTTCGAAAGAGCCATTTCGACCACCCCCTCTGATGACAGTAAATTTGCTAGGGCCGTCATCGAGCATGACGCCGTAGTCGGAAATCATTTGTTGGTGGAGGGGTTCGAGTGGGCGGTCGAGCTCGACGAAGTAGGTTTTTTCTTTGTAAAATTTTGGGTGTGTCATCTGAAAAGCGAAGTCCCCGTCATTAGTCAGGATAATTAAGCCAGAAGTATCCTTGTCGAGACGACCAACGGTCTTTAGGCTATGGTATTTGCTTGGCAAAAGCTCGTAAAGCGTCTTCGCTTCACCTTGAGCACGACGAGAACAGACGTATCCGATAGGCTTATTAAACGCCACATAAAGAAATTCCGCATCGAACGGAACTATACTATTATTATAGCATACTTTGTCATTTTTGTCAATACGCGCCCCTATTTCGGCCTTTTTATCGTTTATTAAAACCTTTCCGGCCGCAATTAAATCGTCCGATTCACGACGAGAAACACCGATACGTTCGGCTAGAAATTTATTGAGCCGGATTGACATTGGCCGCCTGGTCTTGGTTAGCGCCATCACCTAAGACTTCGTGGATAATATTTACGACATCCTCGATACCGACTTGGGATTTTACTAAGTAGCGGTCGGCGCCGAGACGTTCACCGCGTTCACGTTGGTCATCGGCCGAAAGAGCCGTCATCATTATTACTTTAATGCTTGCCGTCTCTGGTGTAGAGCGCAAGATGTCTAACATATCAAAACCTGAGATTTTTGGCATCATTACGTCGGATAAAATTAAATTTGGCTTTTCCCGAACAGCCATAGCGAGGGCTTCTTCGCCGTCGCCAGCCGACACTACTTCATATCCCTCGGCCGCAATTCGGATGCTATAGATTTCGCGAAGCGCTGCGTCATCTTCTACTACCATTATTTTCATTGTTGTCCTCCTTGATTTTCATTATTAATGGCTATCATACGTTTTTCGTATTCTTCACTGGAAATGCGTGGCAAAGAAACATAAAATGTCGTGCCTTTACCAAAGGTAGACTCTGCCCAAATTTTGCCGCCCATCGCCTCAACGCGCTGTTTGACAAGGTAAAGACCTAATCCAGTGCCGCCAATAGTACGTGTATCGGAATTGTCGGCGCGGTAAAATTTCTGGAAAATGTGTGGCAAATCTTTTGCCGGGATACCGATACCAGTATCTGCTATGCTAACTAATACATGATCGCCGTCGCCTTTCGCGTTGACATAGACCGCTCCGCCGGCCTTTGAGTATTTAATTGCGTTATCGATCAGATTTGCGATAATCTCGCGCGTGAAGTCTGTGTCCACAAAACTATATGCAACTTGCGGAATTTGGTGAGCACTATTCATGAGTTCATTTGTATGGGAGCCAAAGACATAGTTCAAGCCTGCTTCCTTAAACCGCGCGGCGTATTCATCCGAAAGACGCTTGGTGAGACTTATCATCTCCACCGGTACGAGATGTGGAGTCATGCGATTGTCGTCTAATTTGGTGACATCAAGCAGGTCGCGGAAAAGCCTTCCGAGGTGTTGTGAAGCCTCGTGAGCTGAGGTTAAATACCCCTTTGCGCGCTCGTCGATAGTGGCAGTCTGTGGATTTAGCGCTAATGACAAATATCCCTCGATTGAAGCCACCGGGGTACGCATTTCATGTGAAGCGGTAGAAATAAACTCTGTCTGCTCGCTTTCTTCTTTTAGTTCTTTTTCAATATTTCTAAAGGTGATAATTCGATTATTTTCTGCTCCGCCGACAGGTATAATAGAAAGTGATACTGGGATACGTTTATCAGAGAGGCTCGAGACCAAGATACATTCAAAATTTTCCAGCGCCTTGAAGCTCGACATTGAGACGATGAGGGGGTTTTCTTCTTTTAGAAATTCACGCTTTTCTTTTGACTCGATTTTAATGATTAAATCATAGTCAAGCCCGAGGGCGTTTTCGATGGAGCCGCATTCCGTCATGACTACAGCGGCTGGGTTTAAAAATTTTATTACGCCGGCGCCGTCAGTTATCACTACGCCATCGTGAATCACCCTAAGAGCCAGTTCAGCAAGGGAACCCTGACTAAATGTAGCCGGACTCTTGACCTCGGTCGGAATGTTTTTACGTTTAAAAAGACTCATTCTGTATTTATTTTAACACAAGCTTTAAAAAATGTGATATATTTTATATATGAATAAAGATGTCGTTTATATTGAGCCTGAGGATGATATCACCGATATCATCACCAAAATCGAAAACTCGAAAGAGAAGATTGTGGCACTTGTGCCGCCAAAAAAGGCTAGTGTATTTAGAAGTATCGTAAATATTAAATTAATCGCGAAAGCTGGTGCGACCGCTGGGAAGACCGTAGTCCTCGTGACGAATGACCCGTCGATTGAGAAACTTGCGGCTGTTGCGAAATTGCCAATCACGAAAGACCTGAAGACCGCTCCAACCATTCCAGAGGCAGAATCCGAAGAAGTAGAGGAGACGACATCAAAAGAAGACTTAATCGAAAAATCTGAGTCCGGTGAGGTTGTAGCTGAAGAGAGCGCGGATGAAAGTTCCGAGAATACAGAGATAGAGCCTACGGAGGATAAAGGGGATTCTAGTGGTAGCCCTGCGGATGAATCCGACAGCGAGGACGATAAGGAGTCCAAGACTGATACTAAGGCTAAGAAATCTTCTAAAGAGCCCAAAAATCCATTCTTAAAGTGGGTCGCATCACACAAATTGATTGTCGGCTTGTCTAGTGGCGGAGCACTACTCTTGATTCTTTTGATGATTTGGGCATTCGTAATTGCCCCGTCTGTGATTGTTACCATTGGGATTCGCACTACAAAAAATAATTTTTCCGAAAACATTACATTTACTGAGACTTTGACCGACGAAAACTCTGCTGAGGGCAAATTTTATCTCATCGAAAAGAAAATTGAATCCAAATCTGAGATTGAATTTACTGCGACCGGCAAGAAGAATCGCGGCGAAAAGGCTACTGGTAGCGTAATAGTATATCTATACTTCAACGCTCCAGGCTCGGTAAAAATCGGCGAAGGTACCACATTTACCAACAATAATCTTGCTTATAAAGCCGATAAAGATACTTCTCTTATCTGGGACGGCAATAATAGCAGCTGCGAAAATAACAACGTGATTTTAAATGGTAAGATTCAATGTCTAATCTCGGAGCGTGTACAAGTTACGGCTGCTGAGCCTGGCAAAGATTATAATATCGAGGCGACGAGCGCAAATTGGAGTACGTCTGCTGGTGTAGCAGTATATTCTGACGAGGCGATGACTGGTGGGACGGATGATATTATCATCGTAGTACAACAATCCGATATCGATAACGCATTAAAAGAAATCAGCTCTTCTAACGAAAGCGAGAACAAAACTAAACTATACAACACTATAGACAACGACGTAATCGTTATTGAAAGTAGCTTTAGTCAAAAAGTAGGCGACCCAGTATCGGTGCCTGGGGTTGGTGAAGAGGTAAAGGATGACAAGAAAGCCAAGCTTACGGTCGTGACCACGGATAGTGTCTTTGCGATTGATAGGACGAAGGTGGAAGAATTCATCTCCAACAAAGCTAAGCTTTCCGAAAATTACAAGATTTACGAAATCAATGATCCGTTTATTGAGAATTTCGTAAAATCCGATAATGGCTATAGCGGTAAGCTCAAGACTTCCTACGTCTCCGGTCCAAAGGTGACAGAGAATGACGTAATAAATCTCATCCGCGGAAAAGGCCTTGGTACAGCACAACACGATCTAAACAGCGTAGAAGGCATCAGCAAGATCACCATTGATACCTCTTACCCTTGGGTCAGCTCAATCCCGAACGATCCAGAAAAAATTTCTATTATCATCAATGTAGAGGAATAATCCGTGAAGATTATTGGTCTTGATGTTGGCGAAAAACGGATTGGCGTCGCCAAAGTTGATTCTGAAATAAAAATCGCGACACCGGTCGGTTTCATCGAAGTGACCGGCAACGAGTGGGGCGAGATTGCTAAAATCGCTACGCTGAATAACACAAATTTATTTGTGCTTGGGCTTCCGCGTAGTAATGATGGCAATGAGACGAAGCAGACTCTATATGTCCGCAATTTCGCCAAGACTTTGGCTACAAAAATCCCTGATATCAAAATCCGTTTTCAGGATGAATCCTTGACTTCGGTAGAGGCAGAGAGTCGCTTGAAGGCTCGTGGCAAGAAGTATGTCCGTGGGGATATCGACGCCGAAGCGGCAACGATTATTTTGCAGGATTTCGTTGAGAATTTTAATGGGGTCAAAGATGAAGTGATAGCAAAAACTGCACCTAAGAGTCTAGCTGCAAAAAGTACGAATAAGAGTAAACCTAAGGAGGAAGCCCCGAAAGTTGAAGCTCCTGACATTGAGGGAACTAAGAAACGAGAAAAAACACCGAAGAGATCCAAAAAAGGCATCGAAGATGAGCCGAAAAAATCTTGGTTTAAGTCTCAGAAACTAAAAATTTTCATCATTTTTATTGTGGCGATTCTCGCTATTAGCGGGGCAATTGGTGGGATAATTTGGTATAAGGATGATCAGGCAAAAAAACGTGCAGAGTATTACGCTTGGCTCGAAGCACAGATGCAGCCGGAAGTTTTTAATTTCACTATTTTGCCGGGTGAGACGATTTTCGATGTAAAGAAAAGCCTGATTAAGCTCGGATATAGTACAGAAGAAGTCGAGACGGCATTTTCAGCACATTATAATTTTGATTTTCTAGCCTCTCGCCCAGAGGGGGCCAGCCTAGAGGGGTATCTTTACGGTGAAACATATGAATTCTATAAAGATTCTACCGTACAAGAGATTTTAACTAAGTTCCTCGAGGGGACGGGTAAGGTTATCGCTGAGAATAATTTAACCGAAAAGTTCTTGAGTAAAGGCTTGTCGCTTTATGAGGGCATTACGCTCGCCTCGATAGTACAGAAGGAGTCCTTAAGCCCAGAAATGCCTACGGTAGCGCAAGTATTCCTGTCTCGGATAAGCTATGGTATGGCTCTAGGGAGCGACGTGACTGTCACTTATGCACTAAACATCCTGGATCCGAATCGAGAGATTTACAACAATAACTCTGCAGCCCTCACTATTGATTCTTGCTACAACACTAGGCTCTACGCGGGACTTCCGTGTGGACCGATTTCAAATCCTGGACTTGCCGCGCTAGAAGCTGTAGCTAACCCATCCAATACAAGATATTTCTATTTCTTGACAGGAGACGACGGGATAATGTATTATAGTTATACGGAGGCTGAGCATAACCAGAACGCCTACCTACATTGCCAAAGTCTCTGTAGTGTATCATTATGACGAAGAAAGTAAAACACGATTTCAAAAAATTAAGAAGTTTCTTATTATATTTTTTGATTGCTGCTGGCACTATTCTTATAGCAGTTTTTGGCTCTCTTAATAAAAAAGACGGGGCGGTAGATATAAATCTTTCCGCGCTCGCGGCTTCAAATTATAACATTTCCGTAGCACAACTTTCTGAATTTTACATTGTCGCAAGTTCAGCCGACGCGCTTAATCTGGCTAGTGCGTCAGACGTAGCCGCTAATTATGTGACTGTAACTTCACTCTACGAGTCTGGACAGACCTCGGGAGGGAAGATTGAAAAACCAACTCTACCTAGTATCATTGCTGATCGTGGTGTGATTACTTATGTGGTACAATCTGGCGATACGATGAGCTCGATTGCTGCAAAACATGGCTTGACGACCGATCAGATCCGATGGTCTAATGGCTTAAGGACGACTGATATTGCGGTCGGTGATGTCTTGTATCTACCTAGCTTACCTGGCATAGTGTATACGGTGAAAGCAGACGACACACTCGCTTTGATTTCGGCAAAATATGGATCTTCTGTCACTGAGATTATCCATTTGAATGACTTAGAGAAGACCGGCATCCGCGAAGGGCTAAAGATTTTGATCAAAAATGGCACTTTGCCAATCTATGAGCGCCCAGAGCATGTATCGCCAAGAATTTCCTTCTACTATTCCTACTCCGGTAGCGCATATAGCCGCCAAGCCATCCTTGACACTTGGTATGCTTACGGGTTGGGCGGAAATTATGTCGCTGGGCAATGTACTCAGTGGGCATGGCACAAGAGACAAGATCTGCCAGGCAACCTCGGTAATGCTAATACTTGGGCTGCCCGAGCCGCTGCGCAAGGGTTCAGGGTAGACCACATCCCAGAGCCAGGCGCAATTTTCCAGACTAGCGTCGGGTATTACGGACACGTAGGCTATGTAGAATCTGTCAATTTCGATGGCTCAATCACTGTAACTGAAATGAATTACAATTACCGCTCATTCCAAGTTATCCGCGCTATCATCCCAGCAAACGCAGTCGAAGGATTCTTCTATATTCACTAAAACAAAAAACTCTTGAGAGACTTACCTTCTCAAGAGTTTTTATTACCAATCTTCTACTAAAGTAAATTCTTTGCCTGCAATGCTGATGATGGAGTCTGGTTCGGCACCCCTACTCGTAAGCTCGGCGCGGATGCCCATTTTCTTCATGATATCTCTCAAGCGATTGACGCTAGCATAATTACCCATATCGGTACGGCGGGCGAATTTTTCGATCTTTTCGCCGGTAACGATAAACTTACCATCTTCGGCCTTCTCGACTTGCCAAGCCTCGCTTATGACATTATTACCTAAGCTGATAGTAGGAATTGAAGAAACTCCGTTCATCTCGCTGTTCACTTCACGCCGGGCAAAATCTTCGTCAGCCAATCTGGACTGCGTCGGTATTCCAGTACCGTGCTCGTCCAGACTGTCTTCCTCAGATTTCGCTCGGGTTTGTTCAAAGCGAGACTCACAGAGTTTTTTCAATTCCCGTAAAAGCTCGGTGAGACCCTGGTGGGCAGAGCTACTAATGGCAAAAATCTTCGCCGATGGGTTTTGTTTCAAAATGGAAGACATTTGCATCTTGATAATCTCCTCGTCTAGGCCTTCGCACTTGGTGAGAGCGACTACTTCCTGGCGGTCTTTCAAGTCTGAATATTTGTCTAGCTCGTTTCTGATAATACGGTAGGCTTCGCCGGCATCATCGTTGTATACGTCAATAAGGTGGAGAAGAACTGCAGTGCGGTCGACATGACGAAGGAAATCGTGACCGAGGCCTTTACCCTCAGAGGCACCTTCGATGAGACCTGGAATATCGGCAATCAGAATGTCTTTTTCGTCAATCGTAGCGACGCCGAGATTTGGAGTAATAGTCGTAAATGGATAATCAGCAATCTCCGGCTTTGCATTTGATACTACTGATAGGAAAGTGGATTTGCCGGCATTCGGTAGACCGACGAGGCCGACGTCCGCCAGAAGCTTTAGCTCTAGCTCGGCCTCAAATTCCTCGCCTGGCTCGCCGACTTCGGCGATGATTGGTGCTTGGCGTGTAGAGCTCTTGAAATGAGCGTTGCCGAAGCCGCCAGAGCCACCATGAGCGATGATTGCCTCCTCGCCATCATGGGTTAGATCAGCAAGGAGAATTCGATGATAAGCGGGTCCTGCCGTCGCAGTTTCCCCCACCGTCGCAGGAGCTCCGGCGGGGGTCCCCCCAGCGACGTCACCCGCCACTTCGAAAGATCGCCCACTCGGTTCATCCGTATTCTTCTTGATCTTGTATACCATGGTGCCGATTGGGACCTCGACAATGAGGTCTTTGCCGCTGCGGCCAGCCGAGCGAGTGCCGGAGCCGTTTTTGCCGTCTTCGGCCGTAAGAATTGGAGTAAAGCGAAAGTCTATGAGGGTGTTTGTGTCTTTGTCAGCCCTAAAAATGATGTCGCCGCCCTTGCCACCATCGCCGCCATCCGGCCCGCCCTTCGGAATGTAAATTTCGCGGCGAAAAGAAACGGCGCCATTGCCGCCTTTACCAGCTTTCAAACTAACTTTCGCCGTATCTGCAAACATACTATTATTATAACATAATTTCTTTGATTTGGGTATGAATACATTTTTAACATATTTCTCTAAAAGCCTTGACTTTTTATATGCTTATGCCTTATAATAAACATAAGCTGGTACGCTTCACAGGGGTTCCACTGAGCAATTAGTGGAGTGTGGAGACTTACATTAAAAACAAACAGCGGATTAAAACAAAACAATGTGCCCCAAGGGTGGGCGCGTAACAGCGGGAAAGACGGCCGAAAGGTCGTCTTTCTATTGACTTTTTATTGTGTTTGTGCTATAATTATAAAAGAGGGTATTTGTAACTTACAGTTGTTAGTTTTATGTTTGCAGAGGAGGTACTGCTATGATGAATGTTAACGATTGGGAAGAAATGGGATACTTCGTACTGACGTACGAGCAAGCAAACAAGGCACTTCTGATATGCCTTATTGCAGTAGGATTATTTTCCCTGATAGGAGCTTGGCTCCTATATGACACGTTTGTCAAAGAAAGGCTGGCAAAAGCCAGAAATGAGGCTGTTATAGCCAGGGATAATCTAAGGAAAAGAGAAAAGGAGCTCTCCGATACCCAGGAGAAACTCCGAAAAGAACGGGACAAGAGCATGCTTTTAGGAATGTTCTGCAAAGTATTGCGGGACGCCGCAAAAGACAACTCTCGCCCGACCCCGAACTCTACACCGAACCTTTACGTCGTTACTTCAAAAGACGAAAAAATAATGTAAGAGTTCACCTCCTGCCGAAAGGCAGGAGGGTTTTTTATCGTTTTTAGGCTTTAGCGAATTGTCCCCTCGGCATCATGGGGAGGCTCCGCTAGTGATAATGTGGTATAATATTCGTATGATCAAATTTACAATCATTACGCTGTTTCGGGAGGCTTTGGAGCCATATCTTAATACTTCGATGATGTGGAAGGCAAAAGAGAAGGGCCTGGCGGAGTTTGATTTTGTAAATTTGCGTGATTTTGGGCTGGGGCCACATAAGTCTGTCGACGATACGCCTTACGGCGGTGGCGATGGAATGCTTCTTAGATGCGAGCCGGTTTTTAATGCGATTGAATCAGTAAAAGCGAAGGATCCAGAAGCGAAAGTGATTCTCCCTACCCCTGTAGGTGAAATTTGGAACCAAGAGATGGCAAGAAGTATGGCAGGAGTCGAATCGGATTTTTCGGATGTGGGACTTGGATTTTCAAGCACGTCATACGCTGGGACGCCGGCAGAACCGTCCCTTCGGGACGAACCTGTCGGGTCCGTCAGGAATATACGTGTTGAAAATCCAAATCAAGATTTTATACATCCGAAAAAACCGAATTCAACTCCCGATAAGCATTACATTATCTTGTGTCCACACTACGAGGGATATGACGAGAGGATTCTTAGTATTGTGGATTATAAGATTTCGCTCGGGAAATTTGTACTAACTGGCGGGGAATTGCCAGCACTTGTTATAATTGATTCTATCGTAAGATTAATCCCAGGCGTACTCGGGGGTGAAACTTCAGCTCTGATCGAGTCTTTTTCAGATGGAGATAATTTGGAATATCCGCAATACACCAAACCTTATGACTTCCGTGGAATGAAAGTGCCGGATATTTTACTCTCTGGCAATCATGGTGAAATCGCAAAATGGCGAGAGGAACATAGTGATAGAGCTGACTAACGACATCTGTGCTATTAATGGTATCGGTCCGAAGACGGCTGAAATTTTAAAAAAATCCGGAATTTATACGCTAAGAGATTTTTTTTACAATTTACCTCGAGATTACGAAAATTTTTCAGCTCCAACCACGATTGCCAAAATGCGTCCGGGCAAAGTAGTAATTCGTGGTCGCATCTTATCGATAAAATCTCGCCAGGCGAGAAAACGCCGACTAACCATCACGGAGGCGACGATTGGCGACGACACTGGCTCGGTAAAGGCGATTTGGTTCAATCAATCTTATCGTGTCAGACAGTTAATCCCTGAAAAGGAATATTATTTTGCTGGGGATTTCAGCTTCAAAAATGGCAGGTTCCAATTAAACTCGCCTTCAGCGGCCGAAATCGCCGATGTCGACATTGGCTCTGGCCTTAGCCCGATTTATGTAGCACATGGCAAGGTGAAATCTGCTAATTTTAAGAAATTGGTCACTAAATCCCGTGCGCTTTTCGCGGAGATTCCAGACCTTTTGCCCACCGTGCCAGCTGGCACTAGAAAAGATGCGCTTTTTAACGTACATTTTCCGCAATCTGAAAAGATGGTTAAAGCTGCGCGAAATTATTTGGCCTATGAGGAATTATTTGAATTAATCCTAGCCTCAAAGTTAAACCGCCGCGAAAATGAGAAACTAAAAGCGGCATCGATACCTTTTGACGCTTCAAAAATTCGGGATTTTGTCGCATCGTTGCCATTTAAATTAACCAACGCTCAGCGACTTGCGGCGTGGGAAATTTTTCAGGATATGGAAAAGGCGACGCCTATGAACCGCCTCTTACAGGGCGATGTAGGCTCCGGTAAAACCGTCGTGGCGGCACTAGCAGCATACGAAGCATTTCTGGCCAAAAAGCAGGTGGCAATTCTAGCCCCTACGGCGATTCTAGCTACACAACATTTCGAGAATTTGTCAAAGATATTCCGCGATTTTGGCGCACGCGTAGCACTTCTCACTGGGGCAACAAAGGACAAGGCTTCACTAAAAAAATCCATTTCCGATGGGGAAATAGATGTCGTGGTTGGTACACACGCGCTGCTTACCGATGACACTCGATTTTCGGACCTATCGCTCGTCGTCATTGATGAACAGCATCGTTTTGGCGTAGAGCAACGCCAAAAGTTGGTGTTAAAATCCCCGGACGGCTTAGCACCCCATCTTTTGTCGATGACCGCGACACCGATTCCGCGTTCGCTTCAGCTCACGGTTTTTGGCGATCTCGATGTATCCATCTTAAATGAACTCCCGAAAGGTCGTCAGCCGATAGAGACTAGTATCCTGAAAGGCATCGAAGTTAAGGAAAAATTATACCCAAAAATCCGTGAAATCCTAGCCTCAAAACAACAAATCTATTGGGTGTGCAAAGCTATCGACGATGACCCGAGGGCAGAGACTATGTCAGTCAAAATGCGGACCGACAAATTAAAGAGTGTTTTCCCGAAGACCAAGATCGAATTTCTCCATGGACGAATGAAGCAAGCCGAAAAAGATGATATTATGGCGCGCTACGCTAGTGGCGAAATCGAAATTTTGGTCTCTACCACGGTCATCGAGGTCGGCGTAGATGTAAAAAATGCTAGCCTAATGGTAGTAGAAAATGCCGAGAGTTATGGTCTTGCACAGATTCACCAATTACGTGGGCGCGTCGGACGGGGAAATACAAAATCTTTTTGCTATCTTCTAACTCCAGATGATATGGCCCCGTCGATGCGACTGCGCGAGCTAGAAAAGTCTTCTGACGGTTTTCATCTTGCTGAAGTGGATCTGAAATTACGTGGTCCAGGCGAAATTTACGGCTCTTTGCAGCATGGCGCACTAGATCTTAGGATAGCCTCATTCTCTGATACAAAATTAATCCATCGCGCCCAGAGCGACGTCGATAAATTCTTGCTTTTAGACGAAAATATGTTAAAATATAAAGAACTTATGTCTGGAATTTCTAAATATCAACAATTAACCACTTTGAATTAAGATGAAAAATACCGTAAGAGTTTGTTCTGGAATATATCGTGGGCGCGAACTTCTGGTGCCGGCTTCTGGGACTCATCCCATGGGGGCGCGCGAAAAAATCGCGCTTTTCAATATGATAGATATTGCCGGCGCTACCGTGCTTGATGTATTCGCTGGCTCTGGCGCATTAGGCATTGAGGCATTATCACTTGGAGCAAGACAGGCTACTTTCGTCGAAAAAAACCCAGCTGCAGCCAAAATCATCCGTGAAAATCTCAAAAATTTAAATGTCCAAAATGGCGAAGTCATTACTGGCGACGTAGCAAAAATCAGCGTCGGCGAGCGTTTTGACGTCGTCATCGCTGATCCGCCCTATGACAATTTCGATATTAATACCATAAGCTGTTTGACTAAACTTTTAAAAGATGGTGGTATTTTGGTACTATCACACCCGAATGATGCTCCAAATATTGCCGGTTTATCTCTTATAAAAACCCGAAAATACGCCGCTGCGCACATTTCCATTTACCGCTAAAATTGATTTTTTTGCAAAAGTGTGATATAATGGAAGTATAAGGAGTTTTTATCATGTACAGTGTACCTGACAAAAGAAGGAGTCGTAAGGTCATCGCCTTTTTTGCTACAGCTGCAGTAATCATTGTTAGCTTGGTTGTGGCAATCATCGCAGTTTCAACAAACAAAACTTCCGAGGTGAGCATTGCCGGAGAGGAAGACAATACTTCCTTTACGATCTCCGAAGATGCAGGAGACACCGAAAACATTAAAGAAACTACTAAAGAAGAGCCTAGTGCCGCAGATGTCGTTGTCAGTACGGACGTGAAGGAACTTCCAACGACGGGTCCAGTAGACCTTCTCACTGTTGCTCTTGCACTTGGTGGATTGACTACACTCGCCACCGCAATTATAATGTCGAAAATCGAGGCTTAGTCTCATACAAAAAACTAGGATTTTCCTAGTTTTTTGTGGTATAATATAGGTATTGCCCGAGTGGTGAAATTGGTATACACGTATGCCTTAGGAGCATATGCCAATCGGCGTACAGGTTCAAGTCCTGCCTCGGGCACCATTTTTTTTGCAAAAAATGCTTCAAAAAGCGGACTTGGCGCTTCGCGAACAAGTCCTGCCCCAAAGCACCATTTTTTTGCAAAAAAACTGAGTAGTAAAAAACTTGCTTTTTTGTTTTTGCGTATGTTATAATCGTAAGCAGGATGGGAGAAAATGAGTAAAATTGCTAGGTATTTAAATCAACTAATTGTTGGGAATGTTTTCGATGCACCAGAGATCCTCGAAGCGTATTCGACCGATCGTTCAGCTTTAAAAATCAGACCAAAATTTGTCGCATTACCAGAATCTACCGATGATATGCGAAAATTAATGCGTTTTTGTTATCAACTAGCAATGAAGGATATTAAAATCCCTATCGCAGTTCGCGGCTCAGGCCTAGACGAAATGGGAGCGGATTTATCCAATGGCCTTGTTATCTCCACCGAAAAGCTTAATCATCTGCTAGAATCTGACAGCCGCGAAAGGCTCGTGCGCGTGCAAGCTGGGATTACTTTGAAAGAGCTAAATACCGCGCTCTCTGTAAGTGGTCTAACTATCCCGATTGGCGGGCATGAAATGGAGACTATTGGTGGGCTTATTTCTAATTGCCCGAGCGATAATTATTCTGGTAAATACGGCGGAATCATGAATTACGTCGAGAGAATTGAGGTCGTCCTTCCAAATGGTGACGTGCTTCAAACCCGGCGCTACAATCGTCGCTCTGTTAAACGCAAAGCTAGCGACAAAACTCTTGAAGGGGACATTTATCGTAAATTACCAAAAATTATTAAGATAAATGAGGCTTTGCTGAAGGGAATTGAAAAAAATAACCTAGGCTCAGCTGGTTATCCGACCATCACGAGAGCCATGCACCGTGGTACTATGGATCTTATGCCGCTATTCTTTGGTGCTGAAGGCACTCTTGGTATAGTTTCCGAGGTGATATTAAGGGCTGTGCCTATCAAAAAGCAATACCGGCGAGCGGTGGCGACTTTTGAAGATTTTAATGTCGCGCAGAAATTCCTTGATCTTGCTAATTCTTTGAAACCGCGCGAGCTTAATGTTTACGACATTAGCATTATCAAGACTGCAGAAGAAACTGGTAAAAAATTGAGTGAAATCACCAAAAAAGTCGACAAAGGTTTTGTGGTTTTTGTCCGCTTCGACGAAAAGGGCAACTCGAAGTTGCGCAAGCTCGCTAGTGTCAGGAAAGTTCTACCTCGCTCTAGCCAGTTAATCATTGAGTCGCCAAAGACTGAGAAAGCCCTAAATGAATTCGAAAATTCACTCATTAGTTTCCTGAACTGCGCAAGGTCTGGTGAGCGCGTACCACTTTTGACCGATTTTTACTTGCCAGCAAAGAACTTAACTAGCTTCCTCAGCGATATCAATATAGTCGGGTCTAGCTTAGGCCTAGATCTTGCGATTTTTGGCTCCTATTCAGCCTCTAATTACAGTCTGCGTCCGAAATTTAATCTTGATGACGAAAATTTCGGCAGAATCGCAACCGCTTTCTTGAGGACTGGCGCGTATATCATTAATCGCCATGGTGGGTCTATCACCGGTGGTTCACCAGAAGGTCGCATCAAAGCCATCGTGACAAACAACGAGCTTCCTGAGGCCGAGAAAAATCTATATCTCACGATTAAACAAATTTTTGACCGCTATGACATTTTGAATCCAAACGCTAAACTTGGCGCCAATATGCGTTACACTATTACGCATTTCCGGACTACAAGTTCTGCGAAGATTATGCTATAATAATAAAAACTTGAGGAGTTATTATGAAAACTAAGTTTAAAAAACTTTCTGATTCGCGTGTAGAAATCACGGTTACTTTGGATGCTAAAGATTTGAATGCCGCCAAAGAAAAAGCAATCGAAAAATTATCAAAAGAGTTAAAGGTCGAAGGATTTAGGAAGGGCAAAGTCCCAGCTGACGTTGCTAAGCGTTTTATCCCCGAGAACGAGTTGAATTCTGAAACTATCGATGTCGCAATTCGTACTACCGTAATCACCGCTTTCACCGAAAACGAAAAATCCCCACTCGCAATTCCTAATGTAAACGTCACCAAATATGTCCCAGACGAGATGGCAGAATATACTGCTACGGCAGACATCATCCCAGAGGTTAAACTTGGCGACTACAAAAACCTCGGCGTCAAGAAGGAAACTGTTAAAATCTCCGAAAAAGACGTCGCTGGTGTGCTCGACAACCTCTCTAATTCTTTTGCTGAGAAAAAAGTCACCAAGCGTGCGGCGAAATCTGGCGACGAAGTGATCATCGACTTCGTCGGCAAAAAAGACGACAAGGCTTTTGCTGGCGGCTCAGCTAAGGATTACCATCTACTTCTCGGTTCTAATACTTTTATCCCTGGGTTTGAAGATGGCATCGTCGGTCACGAACCTGGAGATAAATTCGATCTTACGCTTACTTTTCCTAAAGATTACGGCGTAAAGGACCTCGCCGGCGCTAAGACCGTATTCGAGGTGCTTTTGAAACAAGTAAATGAAGTCGTTAAGCCGGAAATTGACGACAAACTTGCTAAAAAATGTGGTCCATTCAAAGATTTGGCTGCGTTAAAAGAAGATATTAAGAAAAATCTATCCGCACAGACCGAACACCAGAACGAGGAGAAGTACAAGGACGCACTCGTAAAGGCTCTTGTCGCTAAGTCCAAAGTCCCAGCTCCAGATATCTTAATCGATGATCAAATTCGCATGATTCGTGACGATATTACGAGGAATGCCGCTTCTCAAGGTATGAGTTTTGAGGACTATCTTGAACGTGCTGGTGAAAAAGTCGAAAGTTGGGAGAAGAAAGCTCGTGAAATCGCAGCCGAGCGCGTAAAAGCCTCTCTAGCTTTGCAAACTTTGGCCGTAAATGAAAAAATCACCGTTTCTGATGACTTAGTAGCCGCAAAAATTGCCGAGCTTAGGGATGTTTACAAGAAATCTCCAGAAGCGTTGAAGTCACTCAAAGATCCAAATGTTAAAATGGATATCAAAAATCGCATGATTATTGAGGCTACTTTGGATTATCTCGTCAAAGTGAATAAATAGACACAACCATAATTATATATTTTATTCGCGCTTCGTTTCGCGCCAAGAACAAAAAATAATTTCAGTCAAGTCTGCGCCGGTATTTCAGTACCGTGCTCGACTTGTGAAATTATTTTTTGTTCTTGGGCTCACTCAATGCTCATAAAATACATAATTATTATTGCTCTATTCCGCTTTCTGTGCTATAATAGTTTAAAGAGTTTCATCTCGTTTGCTATTGCTGTACCGACAAACGAGGAAAAAATAATATAATATAAGGGAATTTTGAATGCCAACTATCAATCAGTTGATTCGCAAGCCTCGCAAAAAGGCTGCAAAGAAATCCAAATCTCCAGCTCTTGGTTCTATTATTAATACTCTTAAAACCAAGCGCTATGAGAAGGCTGCGCCTTTGAAGCGTGGTGTCTGTATCAAAGTAACAACCAAGACCCCAAAGAAACCAAACTCCGCTATGCGTAAGGTTGCTCGTGTGCGTCTCACCAATGGCCAAGAAGTTTGGGCTTACATCGGCGGTGAAGGTCACAACCTCCAGGAGCACGCAGTAGTACTCGTCCGTGGTGGTCGTGTGCCAGATCTTCCAGGTGTGCGTTATCACATCGTCCGTGGTACTTTGGATCTTCAAGGCGTCCAGGGCCGTAAACAAGGCCGCTCTAAGTACGGCGCAAAGAAGGAGGAGAAGTAATTATGCCACGCAAGACTACTAAATCTTTGGAGCGCAAAGTTTCTCCAGATCGCAAATATCAGTCCATCTTGGTTCAGCGTTTAATTAACAAATCGATGCTTGATGGTAAGAAGCAAGCTTCTGAGCGTGCAGTTTATGCTGCAATCGAAGGTGCTGCTAAGAAATTGAAGTCTGAAAATCCAGTAGAAGTACTAGAAAAAGCCATCGCCAACATTTCTCCAGATTTCGAAGTTAAATCTCGCCGTGTCGGTGGTGCTAACTACCAGATTCCATTCCCAATTTCTGGACACCGCCAATTGCATTTTGCATTTTCTTGGTTAGTCCAATCAGCTCGTGCTCGTTCTGGCATGCCATATGCTAAGCGCCTCGAGGCTGAAATTGTAGATGCCTACAATGAAACTGGTGCTGCCTTCAAGAAGAAGGAAGATTGTCATCGTATGGCTGAAGCAAACCGCGCATTTGCACACTTTGCTCGTTAAACAACAAAAAATACCTTTTCGGGGACGCTTGGTCCGGCCCGTCGTCACGGGCGGACCGGCGCTCACTCGCTCCTCGTTAGTCGCGAAAGCCCCTCAAAGGTATTTTTTTGTTGTTTTTCAACAATACATCCAAATCCGTGGTATAATATACATAAGTATATTAGGAGGAAAAATGATAAAAATCGCAATCAACGGTTTTGGTAGAATTGGGCGAAATGCTTTTAAGATTATCTCTAGCCGTGACGACGCTGAAGTAGTCGCGATAAACGATATTACAGATGCTTCAACTTTGGCACATCTTTTGAAACACGATTCTTCTTACGGTGAATTTGAAGAAGATGTCGCAGCTAATGACAACGCCATCGTCGTAAATGGTCGCGAGATTCCGATTTTCGCTGAAAAGGATCCTGTAAACCTACCTTGGAGAAAACTCGGTGTAGATGTAGTGATTGAATCAACTGGCTTTTTTACTAAACCAGAAGATGCAAAGAAACATATCGAAGCTGGCGCGAAACGCGTAATTATTTCCGCTCCGGCCAAAGGTGAGGGAGCCAAGACAATCGTACTTGGGGTTAATGAAGATATAATTGAAGACTCCGACAAAATTTTGTCTAATGCTTCTTGTACTACCAACTGTATTGCTCCGGTCATGAAAGTTCTAGAAGATGAATTCGGTATCGAAAAAGCTATGATGACAACCGTTCACTCCTATACTGGTTCTCAAAGATTGCTTGATGCTCCGGCTAAAGATTTACGCGAAGCACGTTCGGCCGCCGAGAATATCGTACCGACGACGACTGGTGCGTCAAAAGCAGCAGCCCTTACGATTCCAAGCCTTACCGGCAAATTCAATGGTCTCTCTGTACGCGTGCCTACCCCTGTAGTATCACTATCAGACATTACTGCGATTTTGAAGCGCGACGTCACGAAAGAAGAACTTGTAAAATTCTTTGAAAGAATCGCAAAGGATAAGTACTACGAAGATATTATCGGCGTCACGAACGAAGAGCTCGTCTCGTCCGATTTTATCGGCGATCCACATTCTTGCATCGTAGATTTACCGCTCATCGATGTAGTTGGTGGCAACATGGTAAAGGTTGTAGCTTGGTATGACAATGAGTGGGGATATTCCAATCGCTTAGTCGAACTAGCTACGGATTTTGGAGGCGAAGCAAGATAATGGAAATCTTTGTCGGGGCAGACTATCGCGGCTTTGATTTAAAAAACGAAATTGTAGAGTTTTTGATTGCTGAAGGGTATAATGTCACCGACGAAGGCGCTTTCTCCTATAATGAAGGTGATGATTTTAACGATCCAGCCATTAGTGTAGCAAAATCAGTCCGAGAGAATCCAGATTCTAAGGGTATTTTAATCTGCGATTCGGCACATGGCGTCACTATGCAAGCCAATCGCTTCAAAGGAATTCGTGCTGCGCATTGCGGGTCGGTAGAATCCGCAAAATTGGCTCGCGAACACGATAACGCTAACATTCTCTGTATTTCTGCGCATTTTGTCGACATAGCTCTAGCAAAAGAAATCATAGATACTTTTTTGAATACTGATTTCGTTAATTTAGAACGCCGAGTTAGGCGCATAAATCGCCTAGATGAAAGGGAAGATTATGCTTAAGACTATCTCAATCGTACCAACAATTTTGACCAATAATAAATTGGATTATCGCGCACAAATAGAGAGGATAAATTCCTTTTCTAAACGTGCACAAATCGATATCACCGATGGAATTTTTGCGAAAAGCGAAACCATCCTCCTCTCAAATGTCTGGTGGCCAAAGGGTTGGGAGGCGGATTTACATCTGATGCTTGCTCGGCCTTCTTTAGAGCTTGAGACCATTTTGAAGTTAAAACCATCACTCTGCATTTTGCACGCTGAAGCTAAAGAAAACCTTTTGCCAATTTTCGAAGAACTCAAAAAGCATGGTATTAAGACTGGCGTAGCGATACTTCCGAAGACGTATCCGGGAGATGTACGCCAATACATCGAAGCTGCTGATTCAGTTTTGATTTTCGCTGGCAAACTTGGTGAACAAGGCGCAGGGGCAGATATGATGCAAATAGAGAAAGTTAATTTGATTCGGAATATCAAAGCCGAGGTAGAGATTAGCTGGGACGGAGGAGCAAATTTGCAAAATATCCGAGCTTTGGCACATTCCGGAATTGACGTGATCAATGTTGGGTCGGCTCTTTCTCGTGTAGATAACCCAGCCGAGGTTTACGAACAAATGGTCGCAGAGACCGACAAAAACGGAGTGGTGTTATAATGGCGAGAATTCTTTCACTTGGGTCAGCCCTACAAGATATTTACTTAATCGATAAAGACGATTTAACGCCGACGTCTATTGGCTCAGCTTCGATTTTTGGTAGTATACTGGTCGGCTCTAAAGTTGACATTGATAAAATTTCTTATGAAGTCGGTGGCGGCGGGATTAATTCGGCAATTACTTTTTCAAGGCACGGTCACGAAGCTATATTTATGGGCAATATCGCCAACGATTCTGCAGGCGCAGCAATTTTAAAGACTCTAGATCGCGAGAATATCGACAGTAGCTACATAAATTGCGTCAACAATAAGTCGACTGGCACCTCGGTGGTGCTTCTCGACGCAAAAGGCGGCGAAAGGACGATTTTGACCTATCGTGGCGCAAGCGATAAATTTGATAATTTCTCGGCGGACGACCTTGATTTGATTCAGCCAGATTGGATGTATGTCACCACGCTCCGCGGGGATATGAATACTTTACTTGAATTTTTCGAGAAAGCTAAGTCTCTCGGGACAAAAATCATGTTTAACCCTGGTGGCCGTGAGCTAGCTGAGCCTAAGAAATTAATTGGTCTACTTGAAGATGTAGACATACTTATCCTCAATAAGACTGAGGCAGCACAGATTGTTCCTGGCGTACTGCTAGAAGAGTTGCTATACCATCTAAACAACTATGTCGAGACCGTAATTATTACGGATGGACCAATGGGTGGTATCGCTAGCAACGGTAAAGAAACTTATCGATTCGGAGTTTATGAGGATATTAAGATTAAAGATGCTACTGGGGCCGGCGACGCCTTTGGCTCTGGCTTCTTGGCGCATTTTGCCGCACATAAATCTTTCCGCGACTCTTTGATTTTTGGCGCAGCAAATTCCACTTCTGTGATATCTCGTATCGGAGCGAATAAAGGGATTTTGACCGGTGACGAGACGCTGCATTTAATGCCGATTCAAAAAATCTAACTTAAGGACTATTTATGTTTAACGAAAAGGAATTATTAAAAAAATTAACTATTGCTGATTTGGAGCGTGCTAATGCCTATGCGAAAGACCTCGGGCATGGTCTTCAAATTGTACGCTCTTTTCCACAAGGCGTAACGATCTTTGGCTCGGCAAGGTTGCCACAGGATGATAAATATTGCCAGCTTGCTTATAAGCTAGGTGGCCTACTTGCCAAGAATGGCCATGCCGTGATTACCGGTGGTGGTCCTGGCATCATGGAAGCCGCGTCGCATGGAGCGTATGAAATCGGTGGGAGGACGATTGGGCTAAATATCACCTTAAAACACGAGCAATTCCCAAATCCTTATCTCACGGATTGCCTGACGTTTGAATATTTCTTCGCTCGCAAAGTAATGCTCGCAATGGCGGCAAAGGTTTTCGTGTTCTTCCCGGGCGGATTCGGGACACTAGATGAATTATCTGAAATCTTGTGCCTTATGCAAGAAAGCAAAATGCCTAAGATGCCAGTATTTTTAATCGGTAAATCTTTTTGGCGAAATTTCGAAAAATTTGTCGACAAAATGACCGGGATGAAACTCGTCTCGACAAACGATATCAAGATTTTTAAAATTACTGACGATGTAACAGAAGTAGTAAAGGCGGCTAACAAAATCGGCCATCCAAAGATTTCTGAGAATTTCTACGACGGGTTCCGCGAAGCATCCAAGCTAAGTTAAAGTCGAGCCGGAAGGTATCTGCTCTCGGGAGCGCTCCGGGCCGCTAGGCCAAGTCTTACTCCCTCGAGCAGATACCTTTCGGCTCGTTAGCCCAAGTCTTACTCCCTCGAGCGGATACCTTTCGGCTCGTTAGCCCAAGCTTTACTCCATCGGACGAATCCTTTTTAGCTCTTTAGCCCAAGCTGCGAATTCGTATCAGCAATTCTGATGAGTTCGTTGTACTTCGCAATGCGGTCAGTGCGGGAGAGGGAACCGGTCTTGATTTGGCCGGTGCCGAGGCCGACAGCGAGATGCGCGATCGAGACATCTTCGGTTTCACCGGAACGGTGCGACATGATAGTTTTATAACCAGCTTTTTTGGCGAGAAGTACGGCATCAATAGTCTCGGAGAGTGTGCCGATTTGATTTGGTTTAATCAAAATCGCATTTGCGACTTTTTCTTTAATGCCGCGCTCCAATAATTTAACATTTGTAACAAACAAATCGTCGCCGACGAGCTGGATACGCTTACCGAGACGTTCGGTAAGAATTTTCCAGTTCGCCCAATCGTTTTCGGCGAGGCCATCCTCAATAGAAATGACATGGTAATTTGATGCCAAATATTCATACCAGTTAATTAGATCTTCTGCCGTTTTCCAGTCACCATTAGTTTTCAGTATATACCTGCCGTCTTTGAATCGCTCCTCGGAAGTGGCAGCTTCGGTATCGTAAAATTCGCTTGCGGCGATATCCATTGCGATCATCACGTCTGTACCAAATTTGAATCCGGCACGTTCTGTGGCTTCCTTGATACAATCCAATGGCTCGTTGTCTCCGCCTCGGACGCGTGGAGCATATCCACCTTCATCGCCGACCGTAGTCTGGTAACCGCGATCCTTTAAAACTGAGCCTAGTGCGTGAAAAATCTCTGCACCCATCTCGACGGCTTCACTGATATTATTGGCACTTTTCGGAATAATCATATACTCCTGAAAATCCGTTGCCCAAGAAGCATGCTCACCGCCATTCATTACATTCATCATCGGCATCGGGACAGACATTTCGTCGGTGGTGCCGGCAATTTCAGCAACATACTTGTAAAATGGCATTTTTAACGCGTGCGCGTTAGCCTTGGCGTTTGCGAGTGAGACCGCCAAAATCGCGTTTGCGCCGAGGCTAGATTTGTTTTCGGTGCCGTCTAATTCTAGCATCATTTCATCGACTAAGCGCGGCTCTGAGGAATTACCTACAAGCACGTCTTTGATCTTGGAGTTAACATTCCAGACAGCTTTTAATACGCCTTTTCCTCCGTAGTGTTTCTTGTCGCCATCGCGGAGCTCCAACGCTTCGAGTGAGCCAGTAGAAGCCCCCGATGGGACGATGGCTTTACCGTACCCGCCATTATCTAAAAAAACTTCCGCTTCAACCGTAGGATTACCACGGGAATCCAAAACTTGTCTTGCTTTGATGTTTTCAATTTCAAAAGTATCCATAAGTATTATTATAGCATATGGTATAATAGTATTTATATTGTTAATAATTTATTGGAGGCTTAATGGACAAAAATCCATCAAATACAGGGGAAGTAGGTGAGCCAATTATATCAGGGGCACCATCTACGCCGATCACAACCGAGGCGCCAGCTACACCAGAATCTACCGAGAAAAAAGGTTCTAAGAAAAAGTTAATTATTGGCATCGCTTGCGCGGTTGCTGGCATAGGTATTACCGCTGGTGGCGCGGTGGCCATTGCAAATGTCGTCATGAATCAAGACAATGCCGTAACTAGAGCTATTTCTAAACTTGCCCGCAGCGACGGTCCTAATTTTTTCCATATTGATGGTACTGTCAGTGGCGATGTCAACACCTCTGCTGGTAATCAATTAAATGTTAACCTTGATATTGATACCACTTTTGGCAAAGAGTTTAGTGATGGTGGTGATATGTCACTAGCTTTGACCGTTAAGGATGGTTCTATGGTTGCACCTACCATTGGACTTGATTTCAAAGCTGTACCGAGTGGAGATCTTTATGCAAAACTTACTGGCGTGAGCACTATTCTCCGCGTGTCCTCGGCCATAACCACAGCAAACAGTACTGCAAACCCTACCGCCGGCATCGCCAAAGCCGCTAACTCAATACTTATGGCAGCGTCCACTTACGATGGGGAATGGATTTCTTTCCCACGAAGCACGGTTAAGCAATTTACTGACGAGGAGACGACAGCCAGCATTGTTAGCGATAGCTCTCAATGTATTATTTCTGTAATTAAAAAATTGCCTAGTTATGGCGACGACATCGTGTCACATTACAGAAAAAATCCATTCATTACACCATCGACGGATAATCTCGAGATCGAGAAAAAGGCAAATACCCTTTATCGTCTCGGCCTCGATAGCGATAAGCTAGTTAACTTTACAAATGGGCTCGTCGATTCAAAAATCGGCAAAGACATTTTAGCTTGCACCGGTGGGCAAGATGCTGCCGAGAAAAAACTTACAAAAGAACAGGTTGAGTCATCATTTGGTGAAGGCGTACCAGCATTTTATGTCGAAATCGACGACAACGATAATATCACAAGATTTTACGTTGATGGCAAAAATCGCGATGACAACAATAGCTGGACGGCCGATTTCAATATTAGTTATTTAGATGGTATTGATATAACCAAACCAGCTACCTCTACCGATATTATGACTGTCGTTCAAAATGTAATGATGAGGCTTCAGGGCGGATATTCCTCGACGTCATTGACTTTTTAACACAAGTATGATATAATTAGAGTATGGATACTCGCGAGGCGTTGAAACAAAAACTAGATAAACTCCCGGCTCTACCGGGGGTTTATTTTCATAAAAACGCGGCGGGGGAGATTATTTACGTGGGTAAGGCGGCGGTGCTCAAAAATCGCGTGCGACAATATTTCCAAAAGTCTAAAAAGGACGTCAAAACTGAGGCGCTAGTAACAGAGATTGCCGACACGGATTGGATTGTAGTTGACACCGAGATGGATGCGCTATTTCTCGAGTCCGAAATGATTAAGCGCTATATGCCGAAGTGGAATATACTGCTTCGCGACGACAAAACCGTATCTTATGTGCGCATTTCGATGAACGAAGAAGTGCCATATATTAGCTTCACGCGCAACCCAGTCGATGACGGGGCGACCTATGTCGGGCCTTTTTATGGCAAGTCTGGGGTAGAGCGAGCGGTGCGGAGTCTTCGGCGGATTTTTCCGTACTATGTCAAACCATATAGCGGCAAAAAGACGCTTGATACTGACCTTGGGTTGACGCCAGGGATTGAAGCGGGAAAGTGCACACCAAAGGATTATAAGCGGAACTTGCGTAAACTAATTCGCTATCTTGAAGGTGGCCGCGAAAAGTTGATGAAAGAACTTGAAAAAGCCATGTATGACGAAGCGTCGAAGGGGAATTACGAGCTCGCGGCGGAAGCCAGGAATCAATTATTTGGGCTAAAAGAGCTCCAGAAAAAAATCATTTTTTCGGATAAGGAATTTTTGGATATTTCCTCCGACCAGGCGTTGTCGGAATTACAACGTTTGCTTGGCCTTGAAAAGCCACCGCGCCGAATTGAGGGGTATGATATTTCGCACCAATCTGGCACCAATACTGTGGCAAGCATGGTGGTATTTATTAATGGTGCGGCGGCGCGAAGCGAATATCGCAAGTTTAAAATTCGTACTTCGACCAATGATGATCTTAAAAGTATGGTTGAAGTAATTACGCGAAGGTTGAAACATAAAGAATGGGAATATCCGGATTTAATTTTGCTCGATGGTGGTATAAATCAAGTCAACGCGGTTTTGCCACTCGTGGGCGACATACCGGTGATTGGTCGCGACAAGTCGGGTAACCACTCGCATAACGTGGTAGCACATTTAGTAATTCCGGCAACAGAAATTCTCGGGTCGCGTCGCTCGCTCCCGTCGCCACGGGGCTCGCGCGCTAAACCTCGCGCTGCCGCGCTCCGGAATCCCCTCGAATTCCGTTGCCCGGAATTATCCTCATCGTCCCATGTGGCGCGGTTGATTGCCAGGATTGACGAGGAGGCGCACCGTTTTGCGATCGCCTATCATTCTTTACTCAAAAGAAAATCTATGCTAAAATAGAAACACATAGGAGTTATTATGCAATTAGGAAGCTTTTTAGAAGTTGTTACATTTATCTCGGCGTTCTTGACGGTGCTATTGATTTTATTGCAACAGCGCGGAGCATCACTTGGGGCTGGTTTTGGAAGTTCTGGCGAGTTGTATACCACGCGTCGTGGGCTCGAGAAATCACTTTTCGTCACCACGATAGTATCAGCCGTAGTTTTCACTTTATCAATTTTGGGGCTATTAATAATTCCAGCATAATATGAAAATTTCTTTAAAAAAGCGTGGGCAAAAAATTATTCGGCGATTTTCGCGAGCTTCTCGACGTGCGGGGGAAGAGAGTAAGGAACACCTTAGAGAAAATTTTATTGAAAGAATTTCTCATATTCGCAATATTAAGCTTTTGATTTTTGAGTGGAGTTTGTTAGTTGCAGCGCTAATTATGCTTGGCATAGCTCAGGCTTTTTGGTTTGGCGAGTCCTACGCAAAGGACGTATTTGTTAGTGGGGGAAATTACATCGAAGCTACTATCGGACGAGTCAACTCTTTGAACCCACTTTTTGCCACTAGCAGCAGTGAAAAAACCTTAAGTCGCTTGATGTTTTCGACACTTGCTACAGTAGATTATTCTGGGCATGTGGGGCCATCGCTCGCGAAGACGATTTACACAAACGGAGATGGGAGTGTCTGGACTTTACACCTGAAGGATGGTCTTCGCTGGTCCGACGGTGAGCCGCTCACGAACGAAGACGTGATGTTTACGGTCGGTCTAATTCAAAATCCGGCTGCTGGCACAGTTTATAGTGCGAACCTCGATAGCGTAAAAGTCGAGGAACAGCCAAATGGTGATATCACGTTTACATTGGTTGCGCCTTATGCGGATTTTATTTCTGCCCTAGATTTTCCTATCGTGCCAAAACATAAGCTCCAAGATGCTCCGGTAAAAACTTTGATCGAGGACGATTTTTCGAATAGCCCAGTAACTTCTGGAGCCTTTATGTTTAATGCCTCTCAAGGATCAATTTCTGAAAATGAACGCGTGTTTTATTTGTCTGCAAACCCAAATTTTTATCTTGGCAAACCGATGATAAATAGTTTTGCCGTACATGTTTATACCAACAAAGACGACGTCGTTAGCGCTATTAATGCTGGTTCTGTGACGGCCACTTCGGAACTTTCTGGCGAAGATATTGACCGCGTCACGTCAGCCAATTTTTATAAGAAAAATGCTTCAATTAATTCTGGCGTATTTATATTCTTTAATATGTCAAATCAAGTCCTTTCGAATGCGAGCGTTCGTCGCGCAATTAGGGAAGGAGTCGATATTGAAAAACTCAAAAATATTGCCCCTGACACAAAAGCCCTTTATTATCCTTTAACCACGGAACAAATCCAGCTATCACAATATCCTAAACTACCGGAATACAATCTCGAGTCAGCAAAAGCAACTCTCAGCAAACTTACTAGCGACAAAGAAATAAGCCTAGACATCACGACCGTAAGCTCTGGGTATCTACCAGCGGTAGCAAATGACTTATCCACCCAACTTAATGAACTTGGTTTCGAGACGAGGGTAAATACTTATTCTGAATCACAGGATTTCGTGGCAAATATCCTATCGAAGCGTCAGTATGATATTTTGGTCTACGAGATTCCGCTCGGCGCAGATCCGGACGTGCTAGCCTATTATCATTCTTCGCAAGCTTCAATGACTGGGCTTAACCTTTCAAATTACAGGAACAGCTTAGTAGATGACTTATTAATCGGGGCAAGAGAAACTCTCGATGCTTCGCTTCGCGCTAAAAAATATGAGTTTTTCTTGGAATATTGGGTAAACGACGCTCCGGCGATTGGGCTTTATCAGCCGAACATGACTTATATATACAATAAAAACGTTCGCCCGTTTGGCGATAATGTCCACCTTGTGACAGCGCTTGACCGCTTCGCAGACATTACTGAATGGGCAGTAGTAAAGGGAGTCAAAAATCTAACGCCGTAGCGCGCGTCTTTCGTTGGCGACATGTCTATCGTATTAGGCTAAGTTTTATTTTTTTCTAATCTATGCTATACTTTACTAAAGGGTTGGCAAGACCCTTTTATTGTTACCTTAAAAATGTGATGTCTGTAGGAGGTGGACTATGAAATCTTTAAACGAAAAAGTACGTCAACATTACGAAGCATACACTTTTCTGAAGAAAAGATTACCGCTCTGTGTAGAGGTCTACTACGACAGGTTTGCCAACCAGAATTGGCACGGCCTCAGCCTTGCACAGTCAATTTTCATTAAGCAAATACTGGCAATCGCTCTACACACGAGGACAGAGAAGAAGTTGAGTTTGGGACGAGTGCTCGCCCTAATCTTACTTAACGAAATTTCGTCAACCGCTGTTTACCGCCCGATTATTCAGTCTCTTTCTGAAGATAGCCCGTGGATGAGAGAGCGCGTGCAGGAACTTTCTAGTGATACAGATGAAATACGTTTCGTACGTAATTGCAAGCAGATGCTGGTAGAGTGGGCAGAGCCTGGGCCTAAGCCGACTTTTGCTTCCGCTATACCATATACTCTGCCGCGCTATGATTTCCTGTACGACGCAACTCGCCTCGTGGAAATTCCGCGTGCTGGTTGGGTAAACTGGCACGTAGCCGAGGAATTCATCGATACGGTGGCGGACCATACTATCGTAGCCGAACTCCTCGCTATCAGTATGAACCAGATCTACGACTATGGGTTCGATCCGGAGATTTTTCTCCCTAAGGTTGCGATTCATGATCTCTCGGCGGCTCGCATAGGCGATTTGCCGCTCTTCGTAAAGAGTCCCGCCGAACGCTTGGACGAGAAGACCAAGGCTTTTTATGATCTCGTTTGTACACTTCCTGAAGAGGAGAAACTCCGGCTGATGTTCTCAGGTTATCAATCACACGAGACGTGCACGGATATTTTTGCCGATCACTGTGGTCGCCTGGAGACAGATTTCTGGGCTAAAGTCTGCAGCGAAAGAGGAGCCGTAGATCTCGACAATCAAAAAGACAACCCCGCAATGAAAGATCGCATCATTTTGGGGCTTTTCGAAGATGATTGCTCTTTTGGAGAGATCTGGATGAAGTACAGTCAGATTAGCAACGGTTATGACGAGCATTTCTTGGATGTCTCAAGATACGTGCTTGCCAATGGGATTTTCCCCAAAAAATAAGATGTCACATTTTTCAAAAAAGAATCGTCGCTTGTATTTGCGGCGATTTTTTTGTGGTTATTTACTAAGTCCGCTTATGGCGCGCTTAAAATTATGCCTTATATCTAATAATATACTTTACATTGTTATATTTTTATGTTAGAATATATTTTAACGTGGGCGCAGTTTAAAAACGGAGGTGATTTTCATGATAGTTTCACGTTATATGGAATTTCTTCGCCTTGACCCAGAGCAGTCATTTGTTTGGAATTCGGTATTTGGTAATCCTATGTTAACTTCAGATTGTCTCGCTAGTTACTTGTGGGACAGACAATGTAGTGATGATCCAAAAATTAACCTCACAGAAATTCGTGATGAATTTGAATTAAGCGACAGTGAGGTAAAGGAGTTAGTCAATGAACTTATCGACGCACATATTATTGTTGAGAGTTCGGAAGATGAAGACCGAGAAATCGCAAACCTATTTTTTAAGTATAATCAACTGGGTACAAACAAGGTCAGGAGTCTCTCGCTCATCATGAGTGAAGAATGCAATTTCAGATGTAAATATTGCATACATTTCGCGAATTCTAACCATAGGTATAATCCTGAAAAGTTCATGAAGGAAGATCTTGCGAAAAAAGCAATCGATGATTATCTCGAAATCGCAAAAAGGAATAAGCTTGATGAAGCCTATATCAATTTTGGTGGTGGTGAGCCATTACTTAACTGGAAAACTATTTCGACGCTTTTAGATTATATCGAAGATCGTCGCAAGAGCAGCCCGATTCCTATTAAGCTCGGCATTAACACCAACATCTCGTTGATGACTGAAGAAATTGCGAAAAAACTAATCGCGCACAATGTTGAAATTGCCGCAAGCTTAGACGGCTTCAGAAAAGGGAATAATGCCGTCCGTCTTTCTAAAGATCTCACGGGTACATACGATAGAATTATGAATGGTTTCCGTATCCTGAGTGTTCTTGGACGCCCCTTAAATGGTTTTGCCATGACAGTGACGGAAGATAATTTTTCCGATGTCTCTAAAGATCTAATTAAGTGGGGCATTAAACATAATATGACCGAAATTCGCATCGACGTCGATGTGGTGGGAATGGTTAACCTACCAGTAAAAGAAATCGCGCGAAAGCTTACAGCAGTTCGTAAGTATGCAAAAAAGCATGGCGTATCTGTTATAGGATTTTGGTCACGCGCCGCAGAAAACATGGGGCTTAACCCGGAAGTCTCAGATATAGGCTTTTGTGGAGGTGAAAGAGGAAACTCTCTTTGTGTCGCCCCTAGTGGACAGGTCTTTCCTTGCGGCTACAGTAATTATGAGTTATGTACGGCGTCCAGTATTTTAGATATCGCGAATTCTCAAGCCTATCAAAATTTATTAAGTAGGCGAAACTTGCTTAAGGCTAAAAATTGTAAAGGCTGCCCAATATTAGGCTTCTGTCGTGGCGGGTGCTTGATTACACAAGAAGCAAACCAGGGTACAAGTAGCGACAAAATCAAACGAATGTGTGAACTCTATCGTCTTATGACTTATTCGATTTTACGCGAGTCGGTAGACGTAGATTTTACATAAAAAATAACGAAAGGGGGAAATATCATGAAAAAGGTCTTTTTGAAAAAAGTCAAGATGCCGAAGGTATCAATGACTTGCAAGAACCCTAGCAATTGCCATTAAGGGTTTTTGAAACTAGCAAGGGGCGGTTCTTTACGGGCCGCCCCGTTTTTTATATAATATACAAGACTATGGGGAATCCAGAAGTTAAAAAAATAATTGATGTTGTTTGCGAAAAATACCCCGGAATTGACACGGTGTTGTTTTTTGGTTCTGCGAATTCTCCGGAATGGACTCCCGAGTCTGATATTGATTTGTTTTTTATCGATGATTCTCTAAAAGATGGAAAAATTGATTTAAGTATCGAGAATATTAATGTCGAGATTCAAACTGATAATTTTGCTGGCGTGGCGGAATGTATAAAAAGCGAGTATGGGCAACTTTTAAACCGCAATGTCTCTACTATGATTGCGACATCAAAGTTAGTGCGCAACAAATCAAATAAAAAAATAGGTGACTTAAAAAAATCCGCAAAAGATACCTTAAATTCACCAGTCAATTATAGTAATAAGGATGTTGAAATGTGGAGATATTCAATTATCGATTATCTTGGGAAGGCAGAAAAAGATTTGGAACGGTCGGATATGATTGCATTTTATTTTGATACGTACTATGTGATTCAAAATGCAACGGAATTAGTGATGGCTCAAAAAAATCAATACTTTCCTCAGCCAAAAGAATTAGCAAGTATTCTTAGGGCAATTGCGCCAGATTTTTTCAAAATTTTACAAAATTTCGAAACGGCGACTAGCGCAGAGAAAAAAATGAGAATCCTGAAAAAAGTAAGCTATCTATGCTAAGTTATCATAGGGGGCGATAAAAAAATACCCCGAGGGGGACTTTTTTGGTGCGCCTGACTAGACTCGAACTAGCACACCCGAAGGCACTACCACCTCAAGGTAGCGTGTATACCAATTTCACCACAGGCGCATA
>CAMZFK010000004.1 GCA_947306055.1 uncultured Candidatus Saccharibacteria bacterium
TTTTTTAGTTGTATGACCATGGTGGTTCTTTGATTTGTACCTCTCTTATGAAATTGCTCTTCCTTAATATACATTGTAATATATATATATATATATGGTCAAGGGGGTTTTGTGACTAATTTTTATACAGAGTGGGGCGGGGAAGGAAGTCGGTCTTATTTCGCGACGCAGCGGACTGAGTAGCCATAATAACTACGATCCGCCAAGAAAGGATATAAATTATATGTATTGACTTCTTGTACATACACACCACTACCCCGATCACCACCAGTAGAGGACCAGAAAACTGTGTAAGAATTTATAGCGACAATGTTTTTGGCATATCCATACCCATCGTATTTTCCTGAATAATTAATTTGCAGAGCGTTTACAAAGTCAACAATATTACTATTGAAAAATTCTCCATATAATATTTGAGCTTCACCTCTGTAGGTGCCCGTAGGCAAGCGCCAACCGGATGGGCAAATGTCATATGTAGCATTACCACCTTTTACGGTGCTTTCGTAGCAATACGTGCCAGCGGTCGCTGCGCAATAATTGTAATATACACCGAGTCTACCGTTATATCTGACCGTGCCGGCCTCATATGGGAGAGCATTCTTTTTAGCGGCATAAACCTTCGGGATAGTGTAATTCTCTCCGAAAGCCGTGCCGATGTTTTCTGGTGGAGTCCAGTTGGAGATGATATTAGTATTCGCTGGGGTAAGAGTCCCCGTAGTGGAAGGATCTAGCCTTAGATTGTCTAGAAGCCAACATTTACCGTCTGCAAGCTTCTGGATGGTATAGACTTCATTGTCGCGAGTATCATAGGCTAATGTCGGAGTAGTAGGGCAGGATGCGGTGGTCGTATTTTGGAGCGCAACTATAGAAGAGTGCGAGGCCCACATGGCGTAGAAATTACTCGTGTTTGTCCTAGTCTGAGTAAAATCTATATTATAATAATTGCCTGGATAGTTGATATTGCCAGAGCAGGAATCTATGCCATTTGAATTAGTCGGCCGAGTATCACACCAGCCGATAAAGCTGTACCCGGACCTACTAGGAGTGCTATTTGTTAGTATAATATTAGCACTATTGGTATTCCCGGATTGAGTGGCCGGGATACCAGAGACTGGGTCTGTAGTATTTTTATCGTACGAGATGGAGTAAGGAACAATATCATTAAGTACACATCGAACCGGAACGTAATGTTTTTCATCTATATAATAAGAACCAACACCATTAGAACTGGCAGACATGACATAATAGTCCCATATGTTGCTGGCGGTAGACGTCCAGGAGTAGCCGCTCTTCCCCCAGTCAGACATCATCGAAGCTGCTCCAGAAAATGGAACATGGAGTATGTTTATAAAATCCCTAGATTCTACTGGATAATACATGTTAAGAGCTACAACCTCCCCATATTTTCCGAATTCTCCAGCAGATGGTAAACGCCAGTTTTTAGGGCAAACATCGTATACGGCATCGCCACTGCTACATTGACTTCCAGCAGAAACAGCGCAAAAATTATATGAGACGCCTGCTTTTCCTTGATACCCATCAGGAGGTACCAAGTTTTTATACTTAGTTACGATTTTAGCCTCATAGCTACTCGTCCATTCACCGCCGGCTGGCAGAGTGAAATTAGAAGCAATATTTGTATCGCTTGGTGTCAACGTGATAGGACTTTCGCCACCCAGTCTTAAATTGTCCAGGAGCCAGCATTTACCGTCTGCGAGCTTTTGAATGGTGTAGACTTCATTGTCACGAGTATCATATACCAACATCGGCGAAGTAGAACAGGTGGATATAGTGATGTTTTGGATAGCCGTCAGAGACGCGTATGCCGCCCACATCGCATAGAAGGTAGGGCTCTGACCCACTTGGTCTGCCCCATAGCTTGCACTTGGGAGGAAAGTCTCTCCAGGGCAAGAATCTATATTGTTTGAGCTGGTCGTATGAGTATTGCACCAACCGATAAAAGCATACCCTGATCTAGTTGGGATATTCTGTGGGACTTCGGCTTTTCTGATAGAATTAGTGTTTGCGATCTGGGAAGACGGCATATTACCGACAGAATCTGCGGTGTTCTTGTTGTATGATGCGGAAATCGTTTTTTGGTTATCTAAAATACAGCGCATCGAAAAGCCATAATAACTATTACTTCCACTTTGCACGTTTATACTGGAGCTAACGCTCAACAATTTATTATATGTAGACGACCAGAAGTAGCCATACGAATTCCGAGAAGTAACTGAGCCATAATAGAAATATCCTGAAAGTGGCGTCCTGAGGGCGTTTTTGAAATCCGCGGCATTTTTGCCGTAGGCCGTGTAAAGGGCCCCGTATTCTCCGCTTTCATCACCAGTAGGCATACGCCAGCCTGCAGGGCAGACATCTTCTGTAGCTGGGCTATTTGGCGGGAATGGAGTAGCTGAACTATCCCAACAATACGAGCCGGCGGAAGCGGCACAGAAATTATAGTATACGCCCACCTTGCTATTACCGTCCCCATAAGTAATCTCGTTGTTTTTGTCTGCGGCGTAGACTAATGGGTCCGAATAACTACTCTTGTTTAGGCCCGCATCAACCCAATCGGCTGCCGCCGATATTGCATACTTATCCGAGCTAGTACCAGTCTTCACGCCTTTGAGATATTCCAGAGTTTCATCTAGGGCGTTAGTATTGCCTTTAAGCTTGTCTAGCGGGACACTCGCTGGGTCTAGACGTAAATTATCTAGCAGCCAACAATTACCATCCGCAAGCTTCTGGATTGTATATATTTCGCCATCACGATTATCATAGACTAGCGTCGGAATGGTAGTACACATATCTGGAGTGATGTCTTGGATAGCGTCTTTGTCCTTTTCCCACATCGCATAAAGCGTGGCGGTGTTTGCCGTAGTCTGGTCTATACCATAAGTCAGATTGGTGCCATCGCCATTAGGATTGTAAATTGTGGCGGTAGCTCCAGTGTCTGGATTTGTACCAGTACAAGAATCTACACCATTGTTGTTGACCGGCAAGACATTACACCAACCAAGGAAGGTGTGGTGTTCGCGAACCGGGACATTGTCCGCTATGGTAATCGCAGTATCCGTGATGGCGCCCGTAGTAGAGGCGGTCGGCATATTTGATATCATATCCGCAGTATTAGCATTATAGTAAATGACGTACGGAGCTGGGTTGGCTAAAACCGTGAGAGTAAAAGACTTGGTGTAGCTGCCGGTCTTAAATGAATGATTGGCCCTAGCACCTACGGCTATTTGATAATTCGTAGCATCTGCCAAATTATTATCGATACTATTTGCTGTAGTAGTCCTATCTAGGATAGTAGGGGAGGTAGTAGGCGAAGGGAGGTATATCGCATCGATACCAGTATTATTTATCACCGTATCCGTATCGGCATCTAAGTATCTGCTTGGCTTATAGCCCCATTTGCCATTAAGTGTGATGTTGTCCGCATCAGCAAAAGCGTCTTTCGTAAGCGATGAAGGAATAGTCTCAAAATAGTAGTCACCGTTGAGGACGTTTACCAATTTGCCCTCATCATCGTTAGCCTTGATACTCAGAATGTAGCCTGTGTAATTATTGGTAGTGATGACGAAGCTGGCGGCGTTAGTACTATCCGAGCTAGCAAAAGTACCTTCGGCTGATGTCGGGGACATGACTAGCCTAGCTTCGGAACTTAGGTTGGTAAAAGTAAGCGAAGTCGTGGCGGCACTAGCCGTACCTGTGGCGGCTTCAATATTTTGTTTATCTATAGCTGGGCTCAATACGAGGAACGACAACAAGAAGAATGCTACACTTGATGAAATACCTAGCGTCTTAAGTCTTCTGGCATTTTTAATCTTATATCTCAAAAGGGGAGAGATCTTTTCTTTAAAAATGTCTAATTCTTCCGGATTTTCCATTTTTTGTATTGACCTATTACGCTTATAGTTTAACACGGATTTATGGAGTTGGCAAGAGGGAAAAACTATGTGCTATAATTATCTTATGAAAAAGAAAAAGGTCCCAGATAGTGTGTCGGTCAATCGACGAGCTTACTATGATTATCAGCTCGGCGATGAACTTGTTGTCGGGATGTCTCTTTCTGGGCCAGAAGTTCGCTCCATACGCGATCACCACGTGCAGCTTAAAGGCTCTTTCGTAACGATTCGAAATGATGAGCTTTGGCTAAATAATCTAACGCTCGGGGCAGATACAGCTCGAAATATCAAGCTCTTAGCGACCAAAAAGCAGATTGGTGCCCTCATGCGCGAGAAAGTCGCTGGCTCGACCATTGTGCCGACGAAGTTGCTTGGTGGGGGAAGGTATATTAAGCTCGTTATCGCCGTAGGTAAAGGTAAGAAAAAATACGACAAGCGCGAAGCGATTAAAAAGCGCGATATCGCAAGGGGATCATATGCTTAGTGGCGGGTCCTGCCCGAATGGCTCTTTCTCGGGCCGCTCCAGGGCGCTTGCCCAAGTCTTAGGCCCTTCGAAAGAGCCATTTCGGTCACCCGCCACAATAAGACTATTCTCCTGGAATGTAAACGGGCTTCGTGCGGTGCTTAGAAAAGGAGAGTTGCAAAAGTTTTTGGCAGAGTACCGACCAGATGTTTTGTGTCTTCAAGAAATCAAATGCAAACCAGAGCAAATAGATTATGATTTTCCAGGATATAAGGTGGTCTGGAACCCAGCGAAGAAGCCTGGCTATTCAGGCACGGCTATACTAGTTTCTGAGAGTGACTTGCTCGCCAGAAATGTCATACGCTGGGCGTCTGGGGGAACCGCCCCTAACGGGGCGAACCCCTCGGCGCCGTCAGGAATATACATTTCTGGACTCGCAAATCTAGAGATACTCTCAGAAACTAGTATAGCCGTGCCTGAAGGCCGGATTCTTGCACTAGAATTCCCAGAGTTTTACCTTGTAAATGTCTATACTCCGAATTCTAAACCAGATTTATCAAGATTGAAATTGAGGGAAACGCAGTGGGATCCAGAGTTTTTGGCGTTTTTAAAAGAGCTTGAAAAGACGAAGCCGGTGGTAGTTTGTGGTGATTTCAATGCGGCGCACGAAGAGATTGACCTTGCACGGCCAAAGCAGAATCGTCATAATGCTGGATTTACCGATGAGGAGCGCCAGGGGATTACGAATTTAATTAGCGCTGGGTTTGTCGATACCTTCCGCGCTTTGAACCCAGATGCGCAGCGCTACACTTGGTGGAGCCATTGGGGCCACGCGCGCGAAAACAATGTAGGTTGGCGGATTGATTATTTCTTCATCTCGAAAGCCTTAAAGAAAAACTTAAAAGCCGCGGAGATCTACGAAAATGTTAAGGGCTCGGACCATTGTCCGATATCTATTGAACTAGATTTTTGACGGAGCGCCCAGATGGATTTTTTCAAAAAAATCGAAGACGACCCATACACCGACTTAGCCTGGAATATCCCAGAGCAAAAACAGGGAAGCATTAATATTATTGGTGGAAACGGGCAAAATTTTCGCACTGTGATAAAGACGGCGGAATTTCTCACCAATAAATACCCCATCCGAGACGTCAAGATAGTGCTTCCAGACGCATTAAAGGATAAACTTCCTCCACTTGATAATCTGATTTTCGTGAATTCGACCGAAACCGGCTCTTTCGGAGAAGACAGTAAGTTGTCTGACATCATAAATGTCGCTGATTATAATATTCTAATCGGCGATTTATCAAAAAATTCTATCACAGAAAAAGCTGTAGGGAGCGCGGTCAAAAGTTCCGAAAAACCCCTGTTAATTACGCGAGACAGCGTGGACGTCATCGCGAATGATAGTGTCGCTCAGACAC
This sequence comes from uncultured Candidatus Saccharibacteria bacterium, assembly GCA_947306055.1. Lineage (GTDB taxonomy): Bacteria > Patescibacteriota > Saccharimonadia > Saccharimonadales > Saccharimonadaceae > Nanosyncoccus. The sequence continues at coordinate 5,799 of CAMZFK010000004.1, forward strand.
TGCTCAACGAAAACCTCATTATCTTCGGCACAATGCCACAAATACAGAAGATTTTCCGCGCTGCATATTATCCAAAAGTATTAACCTTATCCCAACCGCTTCTGCAAGTCGCTGAGGCACTACATAAGTTCACCTTGAGCTATCCAGTATCCATCATAACTCTCTGTGGCGACCAAATCTTGTGTGCTAAAAATGGGCTGGTTCAAAGCGTAGCACTTAACAAATCTGGATTTTCTCCGCTTATGTTTTGGGGTGGCGAGATGGCTGCAAAAATTGCTGCAGCAAATCTCTTTAATCCAGGAAAAACACTCGAAGCAGCTATTTTTGCAATCTTTAACTAATCTTTGTGGGATTTTTTAATTTCTTCAATGAATTTTTCGAGCTCTTTTATACGGCGAGAACTACGGACTTCGTCGCGGTGTTTAAGTAAAACTTTGCTCATTTTTTCTAGCTCTTCTGGGTGAGAGATAAGGTAATTGATGGCCTTAGCGATAGATTTCGGGTCTGGGCCTTCCGCGAATAAATATCCTCCTTCTGGCAAAACCTCTTTCAAATCTGGGTCCACAAATAGCGACGGCACACCGGCCGATTCTGCCTCTATCAGCGTCATACCAAAGGTGTCAAAATTGTACGAAGCAAGGATGTCCAGGTGGCTTTTTGAGAGTTTGTAGTAGGCGGAGTCAAAATCTACGTTGCCATGGAATAACACCCTTAAGTCATTTTTCCTAACATAGCGCCTAGCGCGAGAATAATCACCACCACTGCCATAAACGTCCAATTTGTATCCGTCCTCGACATATCTCAAAGCTTTCAAAAATGGCATCATGCGCTTCTCTGGAGATATACGTGAATGCCAAATTATCCTTAGTGTATCACCGCTGTTTAAAACTCGTGGCTTTAGGTTTGGCTCGAAAAAATCATCAGAAACACTATTTGGCAAAACTTTGATTTGGCGTTTGACGCCGTAATGCTTGAGTTTTTTGGCGAAATGTTCGGATGGAGTGACTACATAATCTGCAAAATTAGCGTGGTTTACCATCAACGTCCACATTTTAGCCTTCGCAAAAGAATCTGCTAGGTAATTATCTCGCGAGACTTTCGTATTATGTGGAATATACCAAGAGTGAAAAAGATTCAAGGCCGAGGCCACAAAAGTGCGAAAACCGAAAGGGATGATACTAGACTCGCCCATATCTTCACGGCCATGCATCACTTGGATTGACGGGATATGGAGCTTCTTCGCTAGGCGCAAAGCAGCGATAGAGCACCCTGCTTCATAATGTATATAAAAGCAATCATAATCCTCTAGCTCTGGATGATACCGAACCAGCCAATCTTCAATTACTTTTGGACGGCGCGCAATTGGCGCGATCCCGCGGCCAATAAATCTACAACTTGGTACCACGAAAATATTTTTTCTAGCGAGACGAACATCTTCCGTGCGTGATCTCGGATATGCGCTCGAATAAACTTGAACTGTATGTCCACGCTTTTCGAGCTCTTTTTTTTGCGCTGCAATAGAGGTGGTAATGCCGCCAGTAAGGTCTAAATAACAATCTGAAAAAATTGCTATCTTCATGTTATAATTATATCATAAAAGGAGGAAAAAATGTTTTATAAAACCGCTGAAAGCGTTTCACCGAAGCATCCAGACAAACTGTGTGATCAAATTTCGGATGCCATTTTGGATGCTTATCTAGAAAAAGATGCCGATGCGAGAGTTGCAGCTGAGACTTGTGGTGGACATGGCGTAGTATTCGTTACTGGAGAAATTACTTCTACAGCTTCAGATATAGACATCCCGGCAATCGTAAAAAGAATCGCTGGCGACGATATCGAAGTGCACACCAAAGTCGTCAAACAGTCCCCAGAAATCGCCCAGGGCGTAGATACTGGTGGTGCTGGTGACCAAGGAATTATGATTGGTTTTGCCTGCGATGAGACTCCAGAGCTACTACCGCGCGAAGTGGTGCTTTCTCGCCGCCTAAATCAATTTATCTACGAAAAACATCCTTATGACGGTAAGACTCAGGTGACGATTGCCCCAGACGGGTCAATTGATTCTATCGTAGCAAGTTTCCAAAATGTATCTCACGATGAGCTTGAGGCTTTGGTAAAAGAATTCATTGCGAATAATGGGCTTACTGGTAAACTCGAGCTTCATATCAACCCGGCTGGTGACTGGAATCAAGGCGGATTCGATGCCGATACCGGTCTTACTGGTCGCAAACTTATCGTAGATAACTACGGGCCACGCGTCGCGATTGGTGGTGGCTGCTACTCTGGCAAAGATCCAAGCAAGGTAGACCGCTCTGCCGCTTACATGGCACGCCGTATTGCTGTAGATTACCTCAGGAAGCGCAAAGCTCATGAAGTATTAGTGCGCCTAGCTTATGCTATTGGTTATGCCGAGCCACTAGAAAAGACCGTAATCATTGACGGCAAGCCAGAACAAATCGAAGGATATGACCTTACCCCACGCGGTATCATCAAATATCTTGATTTGAAGCGCCCAATTTACGAGGCTTCCGCTCGCTATGGCCACTATGGTGAAGGTTTCGACTGGGATAAATAATCTGAATCAACAAAATAAGCCCTTCGGGGCTTTTTTGGTGGGCGAAGAGGGAATCGAACCCTCACGATATTGCTATCACCAGATTTTGAGTCTAGCGCGTCTACCAATTCCGCCATTCGCCCATTGGTATTATATTAGCATATTTCGACATTTTGTGCTATAATTTTTTTATGAATCCAGACGACGGTGGGCAATCTTCAAGTGACCTTCAGAGAAGGACTGCAGCCGAAATCGCTAGAAGGAAAGTTCTAGCGGCCTATACTCAGCGAGCTCAAAAATCAGCCGCCTCAAATCTGACAGATATGTCTAACCGAACACACTTAAAAGATGCCGCTCCTAAAATTGACTCTGAATCTTGGAAAAAATACCACACAGCTTGGCAGGATTATTACCAAAAATATTACAGCGAATACTACGCTAATGCCGCAAGAGACTATATCGCGAGAGAGCGCCTCAAGGATGCTCGCGAACAGGCTGAAGAAGATGAAGTAATCTATGCCTTGACGCACACAACCAAAAAGACCGACGGGAATACCGGTCTCAAGATGAAAATACAGGAAAAAGCTTCTGATGAGGCTAAAAAGTCCAAACGTAGACGCAAATTTGTCCCGATTTTTGCTGGCGTTTTCGTGGTGCTTTTGATACTATTTTTGCAGTATAATCGCTTAATCTTCGCTCCTATCATGGCCTATATTTCTCCTGGGAATGCCCCAGCAAAAGAGATTGAGGCGCTTGACCCAACTATCACGCAGACGATCTCAAGCGATCCGCGTCTCATTATTCCAAAATTAAATATTGATGTCCCGATCCGTTTCGGTATTTCACTTGATGGCGTCTTCTCCGCCATGAATAATGGCGTAGTACATTATCGTCTTTCTGGGGCAAGCGCTTACCCTGGAGAAATTGGCAATTTCATTATTACGGGGCACTCGGCAGGCGATATTTATAGTTCTAATCCATACAAATATATCTTTTCGGGTCTAGAACGCTTACAGGACGGTGATTTGATCTACGTAAATTATAATTCTACTCGCTACACATATAAGGTAGTCAAAAAAGAGATCATCGAACCTACCAATGTCGCCGCATTGATTATGCAGACCGATAAACCTTTGATTACGCTCGTAACCTGCACCCCGCTTGGCACGTCTAGATTCCGTCTACTTGTGATAGGCGAGCAAATTTCGCCAAGCTACGAAAACGCGACGCCTTCTATCGACGAGGAGACTCCAATAATAGACAGCAACCTCAACCTGCCAGCCAACGAACCATCCTTCTTCGAAGGGGTATGGAACTTCCTTACTGGCAACTAATCTTTATTTCGCGATAACTTCACGGATTAAATTGCCGTCACTAAAATAATACATCCATTTGTCGTTGGTGATTGTGACAGGGAAATGACTTGAGACATTATTTGAGAGAGCACGATGGTTGAGCCCGTCAAAATCATATACCGAAAGCTCTCCGTCATACACTGCATATATCATGCTATTATCTAGCCACCCAAAATCTGCAGCTGGCACGCTCCACTCTATTACTTCCATTGCTTCCATGTCGATAGTAGCAATTCTGTTGCCATCGCTCGCCACTATAAAATCTCCGCCATAACTCGCGCGAATCTTTTGTGGGGTAAAACTTAATGTATTAGATAAAACTTCTTCAAACTTCTCCTTGGAATACATAGTGATTAAATCATTTTTGATAGTCGTGATGTATTTTTCATCATAAAAACGGCTGATTAGGAGCTTCGCGGCTAAATCGGTCGTTTTTAATTCGGTGATTTTATCATCTCCAAGCTTTAATAAACCTATGTAGTATGGCTTCTTGCCGTCTTCGGCTTTTTCATCTTCGGTATCCTTTTTGGCATCTTCGGACTTAGCAGAAAATACTACTAGCCCATCATGGAAATCGAAATCATAGACGTCTTTTGCGAGCGTCGCTGAAATCTGGCGAGAAGAAACGTCTATTTTATGGAGATTGCCGGCGACTACGGCAAGGAGTGTGTTCGCGGAATTGTCTATGATTTTGATATTTTCAAAATTTGCGGCAAAATCACGGGTAAGATTGATGCTAGATGAAACATTTTTGACATTCAAAATTACCCACTCGACCTTTGAGTCTTTTTTAGAACTAATCAGAATATGCTCGTCGTCACGGCTCCAATTAGCGGTTAAAATTTGACCCTTAAAAAGGTTTGTAGACGAACTATCGGTAGAGAAGACTCCCGACACGTCTATTCTTGTTGGTGATAAATTCTCATTGTCTAGCGAGAGCAATGTCCATGAAGTAGTATTATTTGCAAGGAGCATCGAATTGCGATCTGGGGAGACCGTAGCTAGCGTAGCGGTAGCAGAATTATATACTGGCTTCTTTTCACGTTCTTTTAAAAATAGCCTTGGGTAGCCAATTCGGTAAAGTAGTCCTTCTTTGATATTTACCGTCTTGGACCAAGAGTCATATTCGTCTTTAGAAAGAGTCACTGTGTGCTCACCACTAGGGAGGACCTTACTGGTGTTTGTGCGTTGGAGCCATGCGCCTTCGCCGTCTATCTTAACATCCGCACCTGTAGGCATTGAAGAAATTTGCAACAGCCCTTGGCGCTCTACTTCAAAATTAGAATTGAGCCAATATCCAGAAACCACAAAAGCCAAAATCAATACCGTCACGGCAACAGTCACGACCATCAATATTTCTGAGACAATTACACGATAGCTTTGGCGTCTAGCACGCTTTTCAAAATCCATATTATTTATATTATAACACTTTTTAAGCTTTTTTATTTAGCACTTGCTTTTTGGTTATGATTAATATATTATTAATATAGATAAAGTGAAGGTAATAAATGCACAATTTAGATAAGAAAAAAGCTATTTCAGCGCGTCGCAAAATAAAGGTTTCCAGTGCTAAAAACCGCAGAGAGATGAAGCGCGTAATTTCTGTAGATGAGCCTAAATTTGAGCCAGCTAAGTGTGATCTTTCTAAGATTAATAAAAAGATAAAAGAACGCATGCAGGCCGAACCAATTGTCGTAAACAGGCTTTCGGCGAAAGAGATAAAAGATCAGGCTATCAAGAAGGCCATCGCCTCTACTACCCGCGTAAAGGACACTGACTTAAAGAGCAAAGAGATTCGACCGGGCTTCGGTTGGAAGCGTTTTATACTGATTTCTGCTTGCGCTACTTTGATTGTTGCGGCTTTCGTGTTTATGTCTCATATCACTTCGTCAGATGTCTCTCTCAAGGTTGCAGCTATGCAGTCTGGGATTGACGCTTCTTATCCATCGTACGTGCCGCGTGATTTTAATATCTCCGACATCACTTCCGAGAATGGCAAAATTACATTAAACTTTGTCAATAATTCTTCTAAAGCCTCTTTCGTATTGACCGAGGAAACTTCTTCTTGGGATTCGGCCGCTCTCCTCTCTAACTATGTGCAAGATTTCTATGGCAAGGATTACACTACCGTAAAAGATCAAGGACTTACTATTTACATCGGCACAAACAAAAATGGTGCTGCTTGGGTGACTGGCGGAATTGTATATAAAATCAACGTTACTTCTGGTGTTTTAAGCAAAAAACAGCTTGTCTCGATTGCAGAATCACTCTAAAAGTGGTATAGTAATAATATGAAAGCTATAACTCGTTTTGCGCCGAGCCCAACCGGCTATATTCATATTGGAAACGTTCGCTCTGCGATTTATCCTTATCTTGTTGCACGTCAAACTGACGGCAAGATGATTCTTCGCATCGAAGATACCGACAGGGAACGCTATGTAGAAGGCGCGACCGAGCTAATCGAAGACACCCTTAAGTGGCTTGGGCTAGATTGGGACGAGGGCCCAATTATTGGCGGGGATAATGGCCCGTATTTTCAAAGTGAAAGACTTGAGATTTATCACGCATGGGTAAAAAAGCTTCTTGATTCTGGGCGCGCCTATGCTGACCCTACACCCGCAGAAAAAATCGACGAGTATCGCCGTGAGTGTACCGAGAAAAAAATCCCATTTCTATATCGTAATTTTCGCCCAGAAAACCCACCGGAGTGGGAGCCTGGAATGCCGATTCGCTTCAAATCCGAACCAAAAGAATATTCTTGGACTGACGCCGTAATGGGTGAAATGCACACCGGTCCAGAAGTGCTTGATGACATTATCTTGATCAAACGCGATGGCTATCCGACTTATAATTTTGCGCATATTGTAGATGATGCGGAAATGGGCGTAACACACGTGATGCGTGGCGTAGAATATCTTTCTAGTACGCCAAATTACCTTGCTTTGTACGAGGCTTTTGGGCTAGAGCGGCCAGTGTTAGTATCTCTGCCACACATTCTTGCTCCTACTGGCAACAAAAAGCTCGGCAAACGTGACGGAGCTAAGTCTGTTACAGAATATCGCGACGACGGCGTGCTAGCTGAGGCTATGCTTAATTATCTTGCGTGTCTCGGTTGGAATGATGGCACCGAACAAGAAATTTATACAAAAGAAGAGCTTGTTAAACATTTCTCGATAGACAAAATTCAGACTTCGGGGGCGCGTTATGACGAGACCAAACTTCTTTGGATGAATGGTCAATGGATTCGTAGAATCTTTGATGAGCAAGGCGCCAGGGCATTATACGATCGGACTGTTGGGTTCTGGCCAGAATCAGCAGAGAATTACGATGAAGAATATCGCATCAAAGTACTTTCAATCATCTACGACCGCTTAAAAGTTCTCTCTGATTTGCGAGAAATGACTACTTACTTCTTCGAGGATCCTGAAGTTAATGTCTCAATGATTGCCGAAAACAAATTTCTCAAAAAACTATCCGAAGCAGAGATTGAAGATTTGCTCAAGAAGACCATCACGAAGCTCAGCGGAGTTACTGAATGGAATGCTGACAATTTGCAAATCGCGCTAAACGAATTGCTTGAAGAAACTGAGCGTAAACCAGCAGAGCTATTTTCGCTTATTCGCCTAAGCATATCTTTTGCACCATTTAGCCCTGCACTTAATCTTACGCTTGATGTGCTGGGTCGTGAGGTATCTCTAGCACGACTAAATGCTGCCGCTAGAAGCATCTAGATTGCCTACAAAAAACAGGTGCGCTCGCACCTGTTTTTTGTTGTATACTATTTTTTGAATTTCGCTATCATGAAGAAGGCTGAGCCAGCTGCTGCAGCAACGCCTGCCGTCACCATCAATCCGGTCACCATCGGTGTACCTTCTTCTACAGTTGACGACGCAGTAGTGACACCTTGAGGCGAAGCAAAGGCGGTGCGAACATCGCCAGTAGCGATGTCTGTACGCTCGGTGGTGGTAGTAGTCGCTACAGGAAGACTCTGGTTACCAGTCGTAGTACTTGTTTTGACGGTACGATCTTCTACGGAGTCATATGATGGATTATTCACTGAGGTATCTTCTGGGACAACTGGGTTAACTGGAGTAACTGGATTAGTGCTTTCGCTAATTACGCCAGAAACCACACTGATGACTACGGTATTAGCATAAGTACCAGAATCTTTGTCCATACCGGCTTTAGCGCCGAAATAAATTGGCTGATTAAGCGTAGTGGCATAATTTGGGTTAGCAATCGTGATGGCATTTAAATCTAGCGCGGAATAACTTGCCGAAGAACTACCTGCGTCAGTGTCATTGACAGAATAGCCCCAGCGATTGACTGGGAAATTTTCTGCGGTAGTCGTAGCGGCGAGTGTAGGAATCACGACGGAGCTCTTGCCTTCGGTCTGGTTGACAAGATTAGTCGTGGTCTTGCTAGCCATTGATGCTGTAAAACCAGCTGCGTTATTGGATAATACGTTTAAAATGATTTTGTTTCTAAGCAGGTCACTCTGTCCGGTAGTAGAGTCAATATCACCTGCGGCCCATTCATCTGGTCTAGTAAGAGAAACGGTCAGAACTTCAGTAACATCGACATTAAAATCAATGTTTTTTGTATCATTTCTAGCCGCTGATACATTAAAAGTTGATAGGAGTGGCATCATTGTTGCAATCAACACGCCACTTATTTTTTGAGCTTTGTGTATTTTCCGGACCATAAGCACATTATAACACATATTTTTATTTTGTGCTAAAATTATAGTAAATTAATAATTAAATGATCGGAAAATAGTAGATGCCTGTGGAAAACTCTAAAAAATCTCTGGAAATTTGGTTTTTGATTTCTGGCATTTTAGGTGTTGTCGGTGGCATCACTATGGCACTTATCGGACTTTTGACACCAAAAGAAGACTTGCCTGATTTGATCTTCCCGGATACTACGGCCATAGTGGACACTGGGGTTTATAGCAGATTGACAGGGTTACCGCTCGAAAATGCGGAACTTTTAACCGCGCCCGCTTACTGCGTGCAAATTCCAAATGGAACCGACGGTGGGCGGCCACAAGCTGGATTAACTGAGGCTGGAGTAGTGTTCGAGGCTATTGCAGAGGCGGGAATTACACGTTTTGCGGCGATCTATCAAAACCCAAGTTCTAGCATTATTGGGCCAATTCGTTCACTTAGGATTTATTATTTGCAGTGGGACACACCATTTGATTGCACAATCGTGCATGCTGGCGGTTCTGGCGATGCTTTGGCAGCGGTACGGGCAGGTGGTTATAAAGATTTAAGTGAAAATTACACTTATATGTATCGCGGGACTTATGGTTCTAGACGCTGGAATAATTTATTTACTACAGCAAAAAATCTCGCTGCAATGAATTCAAATTTTGAGCATGGTGGCTCAAATATTTCTGGCTTCAAGCGAATGACGCCTAGCGAGTCGCTAAAATCGCGCATCGACGCTAGCGCAGTGTCGAGATTAGTGATTACGGAGCCTTCTCCTGGTGATACTTCAGCGACTGTTGCAAAAGTGCCACAAGTTGCAATTAACTTCGGTAGTTGGGCAACTTTTAATGTACGATACAGCTACAATGCCGACACGAACACTTATGCGCGAAGTTATGCTACTGGAGCAAAACATGACGTCTACCAGTGTCCGGCCGGCGACAAAGGCAACGCAAACCCAGAAGACGTCTGCGATCTGGTGCAATTATCGCCGTCCGTGATTGCCGTAATAGTCGTTAACGAAAAGCGCGCTTCTGATAATTACCATGAAGATATCACAACGATAGGGGCAGGGAAAGCATATGTTTTCCAAAATGGTATCGTCGTGCGCGGAACATGGAGTAAAGGCTCCGTAAACGAGCAGATTAAATTCTTTGACGAAAATGGCGAAGAGGTCGCACTCGCGCCAGGGCAGACATTTATCGAAGCGATTCCGAGCTACGGAAGTGTCAACTATTAGCTTGCCACAAGAAGTGGTATAATACAGATAATAATGGTGTATTTAGATTTTGCAGCAACAGCGCCGATGCTGCCGGAAGTTTTAGACGCAATGCACGAGGCGGAAGGGCGGTTTTTTGCTAATGCGTCGGCCCTGCATACCCCTGGGCACTTGGCGCTAAACGAAATTGAACATGCGCGCGAAGTTTTGGCTGAATTAATCGGCGCGAAACCGACGGAAATTATTTTTACGTCTGGCGCAAGTGAGTCTAACAATACCGTAATTCGAACTTTTTCTGGTTGCCAAATTGATACTTCGCCACTGGAACATCATTCAATAATTGAGACGGCGGCAAAAGTGGCCGGCGATAAATTGCCGAAGCTCTACTCGTATATGTTAGCCAATAATGAGACCGGTGATATTTTAGATCTTGGTGAGATTGTGGCGGCAGCGCAAAAAATCCCAGCGCCGGAGAAGTCGGAGTTATTTGAGTCGGTTTCGAACTGGGGCAAACCACTTGTAACAGATCGGCGGGGCGGGTATGTACATTCAGATTTGACGCAAGCGCTCGGAAAAATCCCAGTAAATGTACATGAGCTCGGGATAGATTACGCAACTTTTAGCGCACATAAAATTGGCGGGCCAATTGGCGTAGGAGCGCTATATGTAAAAGAGGGGGTGCCGTTTACGCCACTGATTGTCGGCGGAAATCAAGAAGGGAAACGGCGCGGGGGGACTTATAACACGGTTGGAATTGTTGGTTTTTTGGCGGCGCTTTTAAAACTTCGAGATGAGAAAAGTTGGGAGCTTTACGATACCCGCGTACGGGAGCTACGTGACCGGCTGGCCGAACGAATTTTAAAGGAAATTCCAGGCAGTAGCCTAAATACCGACCTCACGCCGGGGAAGTCGCTGCCAAATATTTTAAATGCTTCGTTCCAGGCGGCGGAGGGGGAATCGATTCAGCTATATCTGGATGCGGAAGGGGTAGTGGTCTCGACCGGCTCAGCTTGTGCGGCGGGTGATATTAAACCGAGCCACGTACTGATGGCAAAGACTGGTGATGCCGAGGTGGCGCATTCATCGATTCGTTTCTCTTTTGGCTTAGATAGCACTGCTTCTGACATCGAAAAAGTAATGGAAGTTTTGCCGGGCATTATTGAACGCTTACAAAAAATTAGTACGATAAAGATGGAGGAAAAATAATGGAGAATCAAGATTGGGTTTATTCGAACATCGTAAAGGATCATTTTTTGAATCCACGAAACTTTTTGTTTGGAGACGAAAAACAATTTGAGTTTGATGCGGTAGGTACGGTTGGAAACCCGATTTGTGGCGATCAAATGAGAATGTATATTAAGGTTAGTGACGACAGAATCGTTGATGTGCGCTGGAAAACCTATGGTTGCGCATCGGCGATTGCGTCTACATCGGCGCTTTCGGAACTAGTAAAAGGTAAGACTCTGGATGAGGCGCTAAAGATTGACGCGAAAGCGATTGATGATTATCTGGGCAATCTACCGAAGCATAAATTTCACTGTTCGGTTTTGGGGCATGAAGCTCTGGCTGAGGCAATAAAAAAATACCGCGACGGTAGTTGATTAATAAGATATAATATGATAAAATAATTGTATGGTTCCGTAGGCCTTCGGCCTTCGAAACCTCGTTCGCTTAGAAAACTAAAACTTGTTTTAGTTTTCTAGCTGCACTCGGTTCCGTCGTCTAGTGGTCTAGGACGTCTGGTTCTCATCCAGAAAATCGCGGGTTCGACTCCCGCCGGAATCACCAAGAATAAAAAAGAAGCCCTTCAGGGCTTGTTTTTTATTCTTTGATTTTTGACGGGAGGCGGACCCGTAGGGTTCGCTCGCCGAAGGCGAATAGCGAGCGCAAGCGAGCTAACTCCCGCCGGAATTCTGGATTTTTTGAGGCGACGCCCCACGAATTGTTTTTGCGTTTTACGCAAAAACAAACCCCCGCCGAGATCAAAACCGCATGGATAGTAATAAATAATAGCAAGCCATACAGATTAGATGATTTTTCCTGCGGAACAGTGACAATCTGTTATAATTAGATGAATGAATAAAAGCGAGAAGAAACAAGGCGTTTTTAAGCCTGCCGACAGAAGAGTGTGGCCGCACGAAGACCGCACTGCTAATATATTGGCGTCACACGGACACTATATTGAGTTTTTACCAGAAAGTAGAATAAGTTCCGCTGATATACTTTTTGATGGCGTATTGTATGAGATGAAGTCGCCAAGATCGTTTAATACTAATTCTATGGAGCAACTAATTAAAGACGCGCTATATAAAAAACAATGTCCAAATATTGTTTTTGACTCACTTCGTCTAAAAAACGTTCGCGATGAAAAAGTCGTCGAGTTTTTAATTTCCCAAGCTAAAACTAGGAAAAAGATTAAGAATATGCTTTTCGTAAATAAGCGTCATGAGCTTATTGACGTTTTTACCTTAATTTGATAAAATAAAAGCATTGAAACCCCGCACGACTCCGAAGGAATCTACCGCGGGGTTTCCTAGTTTTTGCGACAAGAAAATCCCCCGTTTAGTCGGGGGATTCTTCAGTCTCCTTGATCAAGCGCTTAGTCTGGCGAATGTCGCGTTTTTTGGGTTGTTTCGTTTTGCCGTGTAAGATAAACCGCCTCAGCGTTTGCTGAGAAATCGGTTTTTCGCGATTGTGGATATTGTAGAGTGTAATTTCTGGGCGCTTGCCAAATTCCGGCGAAGGCTCTATGCCACAAATCTCGCAAAACATTTTAGAACCAAAACTGAGAGCCCGACGAAAAAACGCCAACTCGTGAAAAAGATAGGATCGCTCCGGTGTCTGCAGACAGTCATAAAACTTGTTTATGACAGGTTTGGACCAAAATTCGTCGTAGCTTATAATTCTCTCATACTTGACGTGACCTTCTAATCTGTAAAGCAAGCGCGGGCGCGGGCACGGCACGGGATGATACCAGGTGGTATCAAGCACCCACCAAACACCGTAAGCCTTTATCTCAATCCAAGCGTGGTCGAGTCGCGTTTTGTCATTACCTCTACACTCGGCAAAAACTAGGCGCGTGTTTCGCTGGCCATGCCAGATTAGCATCTCGAGTGCAGAAGCCTCATAGCAAAGGCCGTGGCCGAGATAATGGCCTAGACGAGAAAAAGTGTCGTTTGCGTAATAGTCCCAAACTCTAAAGCCGTTTAGATAATATCTGTTAGCCAGTTCGATATTTTTAACGACAAGTTTATATACTACCTGAAGATTTAGGCGAAAGATTCGCTGCAAAAAACGACTTGGCTGCTTAACAGGTTTCTGATCTGACATATTGTCACCTCCTCATCTATAGAAACTGTGTTAAGGTACACTTATTTTTATAATATCATAAAACTTGGTTTTTCGCAAGTTTCGTCGCTGGCTTTCAGCGTATTATTGACAGCTTTAGAAATCATAAAAAAGAAGCCCTCAGGGGGAGTCCTCGTATCGTCCGACGGGCTCGATGATGTGTTGATATGCAATTATCAACCAAAATGGTAAAATCAAGAAGTAGATGATTGTAAAAAATAACATTTCAAAATTTAAATTGATCATTTTTGATTTTGATGGCGTGATTGCTGATTCGCTTGGAAGTTACCGGGAATTAGACCGGCTGGTGATTAAAGATTTGTATGGCGTGGATGAAAAAATCGACGAAATTGAAAAAATGTCAGAGCAGATCAAGACTGGTGCGATAAATAATAGCGAAAATGATTATTATCGTTTTATCGACCAAAAATACGGGGATGGCAGAAAGTCTATTGATGAAATTTGGAATAAAATTTTTGAGCTTGCGCCAATTGTTCAGGCGAATATTTTGCCTAAGCCTGGTGTGATAGATGTTTTAAATAAAATACGACAAAAGACCTCTTGCCCAATTGCGCTAGTTACAAGCTCGAGCCGAAGTGATATTGATTTTTTCTCAACGGAAAAATCGAAAATTGGGCAGCAACTTAATTTAAATAATTTCTTCGACACGGTCGTCACTTTTGATGACGTGGTAAGGCCGAAACCTGACCCAGAATCGTTTCTGAAAGTGATAAATTTGTATAATGTGGCGCCTGAGGCTGTTTTGATTTTTGAGGATAGCTATTCTGGCGTTTTGGCTGGAAAGGCTGCTGGAGCAACGGTCGTTGCGATTGAGGATATCCATAATTACAAAAACAAGAAAGAAATAATCGAAACGGCAGATTTATATTTGGAAAATTGGGCCCAATTGCAGCTATAAAACCAGCTGGCAGTCTATGACTTTTTATTAAAACTCTTCGAAATCATCAAAAAATAAAACGTAACTTCTATAGCTTATTTTTATGTTCCTTACATTGACTTTTCCCTTAAAGTGTGCTATAATTAAAAGATATGAACAGGTTGCCGATTGTAGCTTTGATTGGTCAGACGAACGCGGGGAAGTCGTCTATTTTGAATCGCATGGCGCGAAAAAATATCGCTATTGTGGCTCGCGAAGAGGGCACGACGCGCGACAACGTGATGGCTACGATTGATAATTCTTTTATTTTGATTGATACGGCTGGCTTGAAAGACCCGACCGATGATTTTGAGGCTTCGATTCAGGATCAAATTCAAGATGCGATCGAGGCGGCGGATGTGATTTTGGTGACGCTCGACTCGAGCAAGTATTTTGACCATCGTGATGCAAAAATCGCCAAAGATGCTCTTCGTTCGAAAAAGCCAGTATATCTAGTCTTGAATAAGTGCGACCTCGGCGAATCTTTGCCTTTGACTGAATTTCGTGCGCTTGGCGTCGCACCAGAAAACACTTTTTACGTTTCAGCTACGACTGGCCAAGGAATTGCAAAACTAAAGGATGGCATAAACGACCTTTTGAGGGGATTCCGGAGCGCGGCAGCGCGAGGTTTAGCGCGCGAGCCCCGTGGCGACGGGAGCGAGCGACGCGACCCGAAAAAGGTTGTTATGCCAGCCTTGAAGATCGCATTGATTGGGCGGCCGAACGTAGGGAAATCTAGTCTTTTCAATACACTTGGGAAGAAACAACAAGCGGTCGTAAGCTCTAGGCAGGGTACGACGCGCGACGTGAATCGCGTTCAGATTAAATACAAGGGGCGCGAGATTGAGATTTTGGATACCGCAGGTTTACGTAAACCTGGCAAACGCGAGGTGGGGATTGAGAAATTCTCCGCTATTCGCACGCTCGCCGCGATCGAAGAGGCAGATATTTGCTGTCTCCTCGTTGATTCTACCGAGCCGCATTCCAAACTAGATCAGTCGCTTGCGGGGCAAATCGTGGAGGCTGGCAAGGGAATTATCGTCGTAGTCACGAAAATTGATTTAATCAGGGGTGAGCCAGTAGCTGCGATGTGTTCTGCGGAACATGAAGACTTGGCCAGAGCGGCCCGGAGCGTGTCCGAAGGACACGCCGCAGCTGCTGGCTCACCATATGATAAAATCTTGGATGACCTTGAGTACGATTACAATTTCTTGCCGTATGCACCGGTGATTCTCACCAGTTCGGAGACTGGGCAGAATGCCACGCAGATTTTTGAGCTCGCACTCGAGATTGATGCGGCCCGCCATACAGAGGTAAAGACTTCGGAGCTTAATAAAATCCTCGCCGCGGCGATCGTCGAACATGCGCCGGCTGGGCTGAAAAACACCCGCCCGAAGCCAAAATATATCGTACAGACAGATACTTGCCCACCTTGGTTTGTGGTGCACGGGCACGAGCTGGGGCTTTTACATTGGTCATGGAAGCGATATTTGGAGCGAAGAATCCGCGAAAAATACCCATTTGTTGGCACGCCGATTATGTTTTCGTATCGGAGTGATGGAGATAAAAAGGTGGAGAAAGGAAGCAGCGATGAAAATTAATATAACTGCGAAAAAAACCAAAATCACCGCTATTAAAGTCCGAAGGAGCTTCTAATGCGACTCATCGTAGGACTTGGAAATCCCGGCGCAAAATATAATTTTACTCGACACAATTTCGGGTTTCTTGCGCTGGATTTTTATTTTAAAGTAAATAATTTAAAGTGGGAATCCAGCCCAAAATTCGGGGCAATCTGGGCCAAAACTAAGATTAGAGATGAAGATGTAATCTTCATAAAGCCGCAGGGGTTTTACAACGAGAGCGGGCGCGTGGTGCATGAATTTATGCATTATTACAAGATTGCCGCGCAGGATATTTTGGTAATCTGCGACAATTTTGATCTGGAATTTGGCAAAATTCGTTATCGTGCCGCTGGACAAGCTGCAGGGAATAATGGGCTGAAATCCATCGACATAGTACTAGGTAGTGGCGACTATCCAAGGCTTAGACTCGGCACAGGGAACGACGAACTCCGCAAAAAACTAGGGGATATAGACTTCGTTTTGTCACGATTTACCGAGGATGAAAAGGGGCGTCTACCAGAAATTTTGCGTACAGTATCAGATAAAATAGCCGAAATCATCTAATTAGACTAGCACCCAAGTATTCGCCCCAAGCGAACGGACTCGCCCTTCAATCTCCAAAATGGTCACGGACTGACTAAAAACTTCTGCCGGTATTTTGGCTAACTTCATGATGTCCTCGCCGCAATTGACGCCCTCGCTTAGCGCCGCCAAAATTGCAGTCTCGACATCATTTTTGCCAGCCAATCGTTTAGACTTACGCCGTTTTTTGATAAATTCCTCTGGAAAAAGCACCCTCATCACGTCATCTGGCTCAGAATAGGGAAAAGCACCTTGTGCGATAAGTTTATTGCACCCCTGTGAATACGGGTTATCGATATTTCCCGGCACCGCGAAGACGTCTTTACCTTGATTTATCGCATGCGTAGCAGTACTCAGCGAACCAGAACGCACCGCCGCTTCGACCACCACCACAGCATCCGCAAGTCCCGAAATTAGACGATTTCTCTCAAGAAAACTCACTTTTGGGATGATTTTTGCCCCTGGACCATATTCGCTCATAATCATCCCTCCAGTTTCGACAATTTGCTGGGCTAATTTCGTATGTGCACGCGGATAAATTTCGTCTATAGGGGTGCCAAGAATAGCGATCGTGGTCCCCCCGGCGTCTAGCGCCGCCTGATGCCCGATACTATCAATGCCGAAGGCTAACCCAGACACAATGATCACGCCGTGGCTCGCTAATTTATAGGCTAACTCGTAGGCGACTTTCTCGCCGTAGCGAGTATTATGCCTAGAGCCGACAATTGCGACAACTTTTGGGCGTTCTGACCTATTATTTTTTGACACATTTTGCGGTATTTTACCACAAAAATACAATGTTTTAGGCTTAAGCGCAATCGCTTCCAACACCTCTGTAAAATTACTCTCTAGGGGTGATATTTGGTTGATATTTTGAAAAAAGTGTGAAAAAAGTGTTGACATATTATCTCCTGTGTGATATAATTAGTGCAGTTAGGGCACAAAAAGTGTCCTACACCGCACCTAAATAAGTTATAATTTCGCTATACTATCTTTAGTATAGCAGAAATTGCGTGCTTTTGAAACCCATTCGGGCTTTAGATTTCTTCAAAGGTTTAAAGTTTATAAGTATTACCTCCACTTTGAATGGGATTCTTCGAAGGCATAGCAATCCCTCTAACCGGCGGGCCCCAATTTGTGTGAGGTGGGTCGCGCTTCCGGGGTCACCCGGTATAGAAGTGAAGCGTTAGAGGGCCAAAAAGAGCTCAAGTGATGCCCACCCTTACTTGAGCTCTTTTTAGTTTTTTAATAAATTTGTGCTATTATAATATATATGTCTAAAAACCTAGTGATTGTAGAGAGCCCAGCAAAAGCCCACACCATCGAGAAGTACCTCGGTGATGATTTTAAAGTATTGGCAAGCGTGGGGCATATTCGTAAAGATACCAAGGTAGATAAGACCACTTTTGATGTGACCTATGAAATTGATCCTGAACATAAAAAAATCATCGCGGAACTAAAAAATGAGAGCAAAGCTGCCGACAAAGTCTGGCTCGCGACGGATGAAGACCGCGAGGGAGAGTCGATTTCTTGGCATTTGTCTGAAGTGCTTGGGCTACCTAAGGATACTGCAAGAATTACTTTTCATGAGATTACGAAATCTGCCCTAGAGGAGGCTATTAAAAATCCTCGGACTATCGATATGGATATGGTCGCTTCGCAACAGGCGAGGCAAACGCTAGATATGTTGGTGGGGTATGACCTCTCTGACATTGTGCGTAAAAAAGTGCCTGGAGCGATTAGTGCGGGGCGCGTGCAGTCGCCAGCTTTGCGTCTAGTGGTGGAGCGTGAGAAAGAAATTGAGAAATTTGAAAGCAAATCGTCATTTAAGATTACTGGGGAGTTTCTCTCGACGGGTCCTGCCGCCGCATCTTCCCCCACCGTCGCAGGGGCTCCGGCGGGGGTCCCCCAAGCGGCGTCACCCGTCGATAAAAACTCGTTCCCGGCTTCTTATGATGGCGAGGTGTCTTCCGATGAGAAATCTGCTCGGGAGTTGCTTGAGAAGTTGGCCAGCTCCAAATTTGTAGTAACTGAGGTGGAGGAGGCGGAGGGAGAGAAGGCCAACCCGGTGCCGTTTACGACAGCGGCGCTCCAGATTGAGGCGAATGCTAAGCTAGGGTTTTCATCGCGCACGACCATGAGTGCGGCGCAAGGGCTTTACCAGGCTGGGTTGATTACTTATCATAGAACCGACTCTTTGAATCTTTCTTCGCAGGCGGTGGCCGCGATGGCCGGCTATATTAAGGCAAATTTTGGGGAGAAATACCTAAAAACGCGCCATTTTAAGACTAAGGATGCTTCCGCACAAGAGGCACACGAGGCGATTCGTCCGACCGATTTTAACCGCATGGTGGCTGGGCGCACCGAATATGAGAAAAAACTTTATCAATTGATTTGGGCGAGGACTTTGGCCACCCAAATGGCAAACGCCAAGGTCGCCAAGACCACCATACACATCTCGACGGGTCCTGCCGCCACAGCTTCCCCCGCTCTCGACGGGGCTCGAACGGGGGTCCCCCCAGTGGCGTCACCCGTCGATGCTACGTTTAGTGCCAAAGGCGAGGTGGTGGTGTTTGATGGGTTTTTGAAGGTGTATGGGAAGAGCAAAGATACGGAGTTGCCGAAACTTAATAAGGGTGATATTCTAAACTGCCTGGAATTGGTTGCGAAACAGACTTTTGCGAAGCCGCCGGCAAGATACACGGAAGGGTCGCTAGTAAAGAAGCTCGAGGAGCTCGGGATTGGGCGCCCATCTACTTATGCATCCATTATGACCGCAATTCAAGCGCGCGGATACGTCGTCAAGGGCGAGAGCGAAGGGGAGGAGCGTGAAGTTGTAGTCCTCTCGACGGGTCCTGCCGCCGCATCTTCCCCCACCGTCGCAGGGGCTCCGGCGGGGGTCCCCCAAGCGGCGTCACCCGTCGATGCTCACATCGAGCGCTCCGTCGTTACCGAGAAATACGGGGCGAATAAGGGCAAGTTGATACCAACCGCGATTGGTGAGTTGGTCGCCGGATTCTTAACTGAAAATTTCAAGAATATTGTAGATTATAAGTTTACTGCGAATATCGAGAAGGATCTTGACCTCGTCGCGGATGCGAAGCTCGAGCGCGTAAAGATGCTTCGGGATTTTTATGGGCCATTTAGAGATACAGTCCTGATTGCGAATGGAGTAGAACGTTACAATAACGCTCGACTCCTCGGTCATCACCCAGAGACGGGACTGCCGATTTATGCCAAAGTAGGGAAAAACGGTGGGTTTATTCAGCTCGGCGACAACGAAAAATCTTCGGGTGAAAAGCCACAATTTGCGCCTTTACCAAAGCGGAAGTCCGTAAAGACCGTGACTCTTGAACAGGCTTTAAAACAGCTAGATTTGCCGGCTTTACCAAGGACTTTAGGTAAGGCTCCAGATGGTTCAGAGATCGTCGCCGCAAGCGGGCCGTTTGGGCCATATCTTAAATGCGGCAAATATAATATTCCGATGAAGGATTTGGACCCTTATACCGTGACTTTTGAAGAGGCTCTACCTTTGTACCAAGCCAAAGTAGACTCCATCATTGCGGATTGGGGCGAAATTATGATCATTAATGGCGCCTATGGACCATATGTAAAAGGTCCCGGCCGTCGCAACAACGCCAAAATACCAAAGGATGTCGATCCCGGTAAAATTACGCTTGAAGAAGCTCGAAAAATGCTCGAAGAAAAGCCAAAAACTAGGCGTGGCAAGCGTGGCACACGCAAGAAAAAATAGCCTTTTATCCTTATCTTGCTTATGTTTTTACACTTTTTTTTGAAATTGTAAAAAATATGCTACAATAGTAGTGTAAAACAAAGATTTTCATAGTTGATATTTACTCGCAGTTATGATATTATTAAAAAAGTTAATAACTTAACAGAGTTGGGAATAAGGAAAAACTGATGGACCAGAATGCGGAAATCCTAAAAAATGCAATATCCGGAAGTCTCAAAATTGTCGAGCAAGACCGCGAAAAAGAAATTATTTCACGAAGATTTGGACTGAACGGAAACAAGGAAACCCTTGAACAAATTGGTGAAATGTTGTCAATTACGCGCGAACGTGTGCGACAACTTGAAAAAGCTATTTTGATTCGCCTTCAAATTTCCGCAGAGGAGAATCAAATTCCAGAGCTTGCTGCTGCTGAAAAAATCCTTATCCGTAATCTTACTGAGATGGGTCGCCTTGCGAAGCTTACTAATCTTGCTGATAAGGTTTACGGGAGACCTGCTACCGCGTCCGAGAGAACCGGTATTTATTTTATTGCGACCTTTTCAAATAACCTGACCGTAGTAGAGGAGAATGACAAATACAATGCCGCTGTCGGTATTGCTGAATACGGCAATGAGCGCGCAATTCGTGAACGTGTGGATGAAATCGTAAATATCATCAAAGCCAATAAACAACCTATGACTCTAGACGAGCTTGACAGCAAGCTAAATTATGAGCATCCTGACCATATTAGAGCAGTTGCGTCAATTTCCAAGCTTCTTGCTACCTTGAATGGTGTTTGGGGACTTGTAAAATGGCCTGCAGTTAATCCAAAAAATATCCGCGACAAGATTTTCGTCATCTTGGAGAACAAAAAAGAGCCGATGCACTTCTCGGAAATTGCTAAAGAGATTGCTGATTCGAACTTCAAACGCAAAAATGTCACCATCCAGGCTATCCATAATGAGCTTATTAAAGACCAGCGCTTCGTCTTGATCGGTCGGGGAATTTATGCACTTTCGACCTGGGGATATAAGAAGGGGACTATTTCCGAGATTATCAAATCCGTCCTTGAAAAGGCTGGCACGCCGCTTACTCGTGAAGAGATTGTTAAGCAAGTATTAAAAACTCGCAAAGTTAAAGAAACTACTATTCTTCTCAATCTACAGAATAAGAAACTTTTCAAAAAAGTAGACAAAAATTCCTACACTAATATTTAGGGATAGTATGATATAATTATTTTATGGAACATGTCATACATTTTGTTTTAATGCCAATATTCTGGATTCCAGCAATACTTATTTTGGCACTCCTTGTTTATTTTAATTATAAAAAATTAAACAAGCTGAAGGTCCTGAATGTAGACTCTGTATTATTAATGCTCGAAATTCCACGCACCAACGACAAAAAAGAGTTGGCGGCGGAGCAGCTTTTTGCGTCACTACATGGTATTTTACGTGATAAAACTGAACTCAAAAATTCTGGCGGCGTGCAAGAACATTTATCTTTTGAAATTGTTGCGACAGCTGGGCAAATTAAATTCTATGTCTGGGTGCCAAAGATTTTAAGGAGTTTTGTTGAAGGGCAGATCTACGCTCAATATCCGACAGTACAGATTCACGCCGTAGATACTGATTACGTCGACAATCGCGCTAATTATCCTGTGACTTTCATGAGTGAGCTTAACCTCACCGAGCCTGATGCTTTACCTATTAAAACTTTTGACTCTTTTGAAGTGGACCCTTTGGCTGGTATTACCGGGACACTAGCAAAACTAGATCCGGACAATAATGAGGAGATGTGGATTCAGATTCTGACCAGACCGATTGCTGATGATTGGCACAAAAACACAACCGACCGTTTCATTAGTCGCCTTAAAGCAGGGAAGCGTGCGCTGTCTAGCGGCAGTGTAGATTGGACGTGGCTCATCGAGGTAATGGGAGCACTTTTCCGCCCACCGGCTGGTGGATCTAGTTCAGAAGAAAAGATCGAGCTATCCGAAAGAGCGAAAACCCAGATTGCTAAAGCCGAAGAAAAAGCTACCAAGCTTGGCTATGAAGTAAAAATTCGCTTAGCTTATCTCGGCAAAGACGATACGGATGCTAAGCTAAATATGCAGGCGCTAGTTGGGACCTTTAAACAATTTAACTCGACCAATTTGAATGGCTTTAAACAGTCCGGCGGAAGCTTCAACTCTAAAGATTTGGATGCTTATAAAGTACGACAATTCTCCGACCATGGATTCATTTTGAATATTGCTGAGCTCGCGAGCGTATATCATTTGCCGCATACTTCGGTAGAGACACCAAATATCGTCTGGGCGAATTCAAAGACCGCTGAGCCACCAGCACAACTCCCGGTAATTACTGGCAACGTTGATACTGATCAAAATATTTCAGCTTTTGGTTTGACGAATTTCAGAGGTATCAACCACCAATTCGGCTTAACTCGCCGCGATCGTTCTCGTCATGTTTACATCATCGGACAGACTGGGGCAGGGAAAAGCGGTATGCTTGAGCTCTTGGCGCTTTCTGATGTGTTTTACAATCAAGGCTACTGTATTATTGACCCGCATGGTGATTTTGCTATTGATAACCTCAAGTTCATACCAGAATCTCGCATAAAAGATGTCGTATATTTCAACCCTGCCGATACAGCGTATCCAGTAGCATTTAACCCACTAGAGATTTCTGATCCTTCAAGGAAGCCGAATATCTGCTCTGAGGTTATTGGGGTACTCAAACGTATGTTTGGTGATTCTTGGGGTCCAAGGCTTGAGCATATTTTGCGCTACACCTTACTCGCGCTCCTCGATCGTCCAGAGGCGACACTTCTTGATATTTCTAGGATGCTTACAGATAAAGATTTCCGTAAAGAGACCTTGGACTATTGTAAAGATGTGACCGTACTGCAGTTCTGGAAACATGAATTTGGCCAATGGAATGAAAAGCAGGTAAATGAGTCCATCGCGCCGGTACTTAATAAAGTCGGTGCGTTCACAGCGAATCCAATTATCCGTAATATTATCGGTCAGCCGAAATCCTCCTTTGACATCCGCAAAATCATGGATGAAGGGAAGATCTTGGTGGTTAATCTCTCCAAAGGGCTTATCGGTGAGGATAATGCTGGGATTCTGGGAGCTTTCCTAGTCACAAAAGTACAACTTGCGGCGATGTCTCGCTCTGATATCCCAGATGTCGCAGACAGAAGACCGTTTTATCTTTATGTGGATGAGTTCCAAAACTTCGCTACAGATTCCTTTGCCGTAATTCTCTCTGAGGCACGTAAATATGGCCTCAATCTGACCGTTGCGAACCAATATGTAGCCCAGATGACCGATTCTGTGCGAGATGCTGTGTTTGGCAACGTCGGTACGACTATTAGCTTCCGCGTCTCTGCGGATGATGCGCCAATCCTCGTGAAACAATTCGAGCCGACGTTTGAAGCGGCCGACCTCTTACAGCTCAATAACCGCCACTTCGTGATCTCTATGATTATTAATGGCGAGAAAGTTCCAGCCTTCTCTGCTACTACTCTGTCCATCCCTGATACACCGAAGGACAATTTCGAGGCTATTATTGCGCATTCTAGGGCCAATTTCGCTAAGCCGAGGGCCGAAGTCGAAGCTGAAATCCGTGAGACTATTGAGCAATCCGAAAAATATAAACAGGAACTTTCTGATTCTGGTAGGCAACCCGGCCTTGAGGGGCAAGGACAGGGAACATCAAAGTCTGAAAAACCTGTGTTCTCCCCTGTTCCCACCCCTGTTCGTACCCCTGTTAGAAAGGTTGAGCATACTCCTCAAGGAGACTTCCGACGAGCCAAACTTAGCCCTAATGCCGCCGAAGGCAAAGATCGCCCAGGGCTCAAAGATCTCGCAAAACTCATTGGTGAAGAAAATCTCGCCGTAAATAACGAGAACCACAAAAAAGGGGAAAATAAGAAAAATAAATCCCGCAAGTCGGACAAAAAGTAAAAACCGGCCGGTCATGGGCTGAATTGTTTATCGGCTTTTTGTGATAGTTGTAATGTCGCACAATACAGATTTTAAGACATTTAGGATAAATCCAAAAGACGTAAACTCATGCGTCTTCTACATAGCGATTCCGCTTATGCTAGCGTATAATGCGGTATAAACGGGAATCATCAGCCGTCGATTTGTGGCTAAATCTAGTCCGATAAATAATGCTAATCCTTTAAATAACTTATATTAAGAACTATCGTAAAACCCCCAAAAAATAATCTGTCGTGAGGCTATTTGTAGTAACTTTTGATAAACTATTAAATTTGGCCAGCCGTGGCGAGGTTTGTGGGTCTTGTGGGGTTTTTGTGACTTTTGTGGGTTTTTCAGATTTTTACGTGGATTTTTTTAAATTTGACTTTTCCCCATTTTATTTCCCTTTTTATTATTTTTCCCTGTTATTTCGGAACTTTTGACCGCGGTTTCATTAAGTTTTTTATTGCCTATTTCCTAAAACCGAACAAAAACCGAACAGAAGAACAGAGAATCATACCCGTAAATCTCGCGTGTTTCCCTGTCCTATGCGATAAATGGGTGGGTCTTTCCCTGTTATTTAAGAGATATCGGGGGTATTTCCTTGTTATTCTAGGGGTTTCCAGTAGGCCTTGCGGTCGATTCGGACGTCAATATAGGAAAAATCCGCTACATTTATCCCTGATAGATACTTTATCATGCGGTCGGCATCCTCGACAGACACACCGCTAGCACGGTCGGTAGTGAGCTTAATGTAGCCAGTATAACCGTCGAGATAGAAGTCTACCTCTCTTACGGAGCCGATCGGGCGGACAACTTTCGTCGGGATGTAACCAGACTCACGAAAATCAGCCTCGGCTTGGCCGATATATTCTTTCATTGAACCGGTAATATCGCTTTTGAGCCCAGTCTCGGCATCGACGACTTCTATGGTCGGGGCGTATGGGACCGAAATAGTGGGGCTAAAAATGGCGTCCTCTTCGGTCTTAAAAATCGAGCTAAAGATGAAGATAATCAACGCGATAAACGCTACAAATCCTAAACTGGTAAAAATCACGCGGAGCTTCTGGTGCTTTTTGACTTTGTCGCGAGCGGCGGCGCGCTCGGAAGCGGTTTCGAGCTTTTCCCTGCGCTCGCCAATCGTCCGCCCAGACTTGATGGTCGAGTGGCGATTGGCTCTGGTACGAATAAGCTTTGGGGGCTCGTTTTCCATCTAGAGAGCTTCCTCTAAGATTATCTCAGCGAGACGCTTAGCGGCATCGGAGCGAGCCTCTTCGTGCAATTTTTCGGCTAAATCAGCACGAAGCTTTGGACTTCTGATTATGTGTCGGATATCGTCTAGTAATCTATTTGGATTTTTTTGCATTTCAGAATCTTTTAAAACGATGGCAGCATCGGCAGCTTCAAGACGCTCGGCGTTTTTGACTTGATGACCACCAGGAAGACGCTCAAACGGGACTAAAATAACGGCTTTTTTCAGAGCGGCCAGCTCGGCGATGGTAGTAGCGCCCGCACGCGAAATCACCACGTCGGCAGCACCCATGAGTTCATTCATGGTAGTATTAAATTCCCACATTCTAAAATCCGACTCTAGTGAAGCATGATCCCAGTTTTCGTATTTCTTAAGATCGATAAAGTCTTCGTAATGCTTGCGGCCGGCAACTAGGCCAACGGAAGCTATTTTTAGAAGCTCTGGCAAGATTACG
Source organism: uncultured Candidatus Saccharibacteria bacterium (assembly GCA_947306055.1). Classification (GTDB taxonomy): domain Bacteria; phylum Patescibacteriota; class Saccharimonadia; order Saccharimonadales; family Saccharimonadaceae; genus Nanosyncoccus. The sequence continues at coordinate 31,561 of CAMZFK010000004.1, forward strand.
CGGGTAGCTTCATCAAGGTTTAGAGAACCTTGGCTCCCGCCAGTGATGACGACGAGTGGCTTATCTTTGTTAAAAGAAAAGGCTTTTTTAAGGGCAGCTTGTTGAGTCGGGCTGACTGGCTTAAATTCTGGCGCGATAGGTGTGCCCGTCCAAACGTAATTTGGGTGCGCCGACGCAATTTCATCAGTCAGCGGCATGCCGAAAGCGACTCTTTTGGCTTTTTTCATCAGGACACGGTTGGCAAGGCCAGCGACGACATCAGACTCATGAATGACATATGGGATTCTAAATAGTCTCGCCACAAGACCTACTGGTAGACAAACATATCCTCCTTTGAAGAAGATGACGTTTGGACGATTTTTTTTGCGAGCAAGCCTAAAAAAGCTCACGAAAAGGCCCGACAAAAAGCCCATAAAACCTAAAATATTGCCAAGAATTAGGTCTTTTAAGGTGACGTCTAGATGTGTAAAATAATCTTTGAATTTCCAAGCGGCATATCGATGGAATTTACCTGCTGGGATGCGGCGAACACGGATATATGTACCTCTTCTCGTCTCACGGCCATCAGCCCAAGACACACCTAACTCGCCACAAAGTTTTGTGACGTTTTTGTAATATTTGAAGTCTGTCCAAAAACTTACCTCGGCACGAGGCTTGTTTTCTAAAATTTCACGGATTACGGCGACTGCTGGTGTGATGTGCCCGCCCGAGCCCCCGCCGACTACTAGTATTTTCATGCTTAGATACCTCTCTACTAGTATAGCATGAAATTTGCAAAACTAAGCCAATAGCAAAAGCAATAAAGACCATACTAGTACCACCATAAGATAGAAGCGGCAGAGTAATACCTGTGACTGGAACGAGTGAGGTCATGGCCATAATGTTAACCACTACCTGAGCAAGAGTCCAAGCAAACACCCCGATGACGAGATACTTCTCATCTAGCGGAGTGGTATGCTCTGCAACCTTGACCATGCGAAGTAGCATCACGGCAAAAACTGATATTACTGTAATAAGTCCGACGAATCCGAAGGTTTCGCCCATGATGGCAAAGACGGAGTCATTGATGGACTCTGGCAAATATCCCGTAGCTTGGACAGAATTGCCAACACCGACGCCGAAGAATCCGCCCGTGCCGATTGCAAGCATGGCATTTTCGATGTGGTAGGTAGAATCTGAACTTTCGCCACCAGTAAGCGTGGTGTACCATGCCTCTACGCGTTGCATACGATGTGAAGATGTCGCAACTGCCCCAACCGTGATGGCCATGATTATAGCTAATACGATCAGATATTGTTTTGAAGAAACGCCAGAGATAAGGAGCATGCCGAGAATTATCGATATCAACGCCACGCCGGTACCTAAGTCGCCTTGCGCTACGACCACGAGCCCAAGCGAAATAATACAAACTATCACAAATGGCACCCAGAACTCTTTGACGTCGCCTATTTTCCCCTCTTCCTTTTTGCGAGCGAGGAAATCTGATAAATAGATTACGAGGGCGATCTTGATTGCTTCGGCTGGCTGAAAACTAATTGGCCCGAGCTGGAACCATCGGCATTCACCGAGTTCACATTTGGCAAGCGATGAGCCGGCTTTTGATAAAACCCATAATAATATCGACAAAGATAGCGCGATGACTAGTATGATTTTGGCATATTTTCTAATAAATTTGTATGGTATAACCTTAAATGCCAAGAAAAACGCCACTAGCGCAAAAGCTACTGAGCGAAGCTGACCAATGAAAAAATCGTTCGTGCCGTAATTTGATCCGTAGGTCGAATTTAGAACGTTAGCGCGCATCGGGCCAATAGCATAAATTACGATAAGTCCAAGAGCCATTAGGCCGAGCGCGGTAAATAGTATAACGATGTCTGATTTATGCTTTCGCATCTAGATTGCACCTCCGGTAGCGGCCAAAAAGATGCCCACGATGGCACAGACTCCGGCAAGAATCCAAAAACGCATTACGATCTTTGCTTCACCCCAGCCTTTAGCTTCGAGATGATGATGAAGCGGCGCGGAAATGAAGATTTTCTTCTTGAGTATTTTTTTAGAAAGAAGTTGAATGAGACTAGAAGACGTCTCGACGACAAACATTAAGCCAATCACAGGAAGGAGCAAGAAAGAATTCGTCATCATTGCCACGATGCCAAGACCAGCACCAAGTGCAAACGAACCAGTATCACCCATCATAAAACGTGCTGGTGGAACATTAAACCAGATGTAGCTAAGCAGCCAGCCTACTACGGTCATACAGAAGGCAAAAAGTTGAACGTTCCCTTGCAAAAGTGCAATTATACCAAATGCGCCGTAAGCCAGCATTGCGAGACCTCCGGAAAGACCGTCTAGCCCGTCGGTGATATTTACGGCATTTGATGTGGCTACGACCGAAAAAGCAAAGATAATGATCATGCCCACAATCCCGACTTCGATGTTGCCAACGAATGGAATCAGAATACTTGTCCATCCTAGTTTAACGGCAAAGAACCAGCCTAGAACTACACCTACAATAGTGATGAGCAAGAATTTGACTGGTCCTCTAAGGCCTGCCGCACCGCGACCAGAACCAAAAATATTAATCGAATCGTCGATTACGCCGACGAATGAGCCACCCAGAAAGCCCACAAGCGGAAGCCATGTCTGCCCACGATCAAAATTAAAGGCCCAGGTCACAAGTGTAACTGCGATAATGCCGATAAGTCCCGCCATGGTCGGGAAAGAACGTTTGAATTTATGTGCATGAAGTTTCGTCATCACCGGCAACGCTTTGCCGTCCACGGTAGTAACCTTTTGTTTTTTCCAGAAATGATATTTATACGCAAAAAAAGTATAGATTGGTGTAAGAACCATCGACAAAAGGAATCCTGCTAGTGCCAGCAAGAGCCCGTAAAAAATTTCTTCATCTATAATATCCATTTTAGATACTCGGTTTAATTTTTAAATAGTCTATTACGTAATTAGAGAGTTCATCAAATAGCCCTCCCGCTTCCTGACCAGAAAGCGCAGCACCCTCTCCCCACATTTTAACCATTATTACGTATTTTGGCAACTCCCCTTCTGGTCCAACGAAGCCGATATAGGAGCCGATCATCTGTTCGTAGTCATCATCATAAGAGCCGTTTACGATTGTCTGGGCCGTACCGGATTTGCCACCTATGGCATATCCTTTCTTATCGATGCCGCCTTTAACTTTATAGTCACGGTTGTGAATGAGCATTTCACGCATCATCTCCGAAGTCTCAGATTTTAAGATTTGTTCTCTGACTAAGTCTTTATGTTCAAAATCCACGATTTTACCGTTTTCGATTGTACCCTTCACGATAGTTGGAGTACGCCAATAGCCACCATTTATGACGGCTGAAAAGGCAGTGGCAGTCTGTATCATCGTAGCGCTGAGGTTTTGACCGAATGTCATATTGGCATAGGCGGCATTTAGACCATAAATTTCTGCATGTGGGTCCCAGATGAAGCCTTCTGCCTCCATTAGTTCGATGCCAGTATTATGGGCAAAACGGAATTTGTTGTAGTAGTAATCATAGAGACGTTCCCTTCCCGTGGCAGTAATTTCATCTTTGTTGTCGCCGAGGAATTTAAGAGCTTGGATAGAGCCAACGTTTAGAGACCAATAAAGAGCGTCTCTCATCGTGATAGTCTGGTTCGTGATTTTGGCGCGTTGCTCAGCATTGCGAATTTGATTGCCATCAACGACAGTGTAGGCTTCATTATAGTATTCTGTATCGGCGGTCATTTTCCCTTCGTTAATCGCGGCAGAAAAAGTGAAATTCTTGAAGATTGAAGCCGGCTCATAAGGGACTTCCGTCGTATAGTTTACATATGCCGAAGCGTCTTTGACGTTGCCGTAATCTCCTGGGTCGTAATTTGGCAAATTTGCCATCGTTAGGACTTCGCCCGTGTTTGGATCCATCACGAGTACCGCCGCACTAGAAGCATCAGTACTATCGATATGCTTCATGGCGATTTCCTCGATACCGCGCTCGAGACCACGATCGACAGAAAGTAGGATATTTTTCCCGTCTTCGGCTGGGATTTTGACGTTGTCGTCACCGATAGAAAGCGCTACATTATTGACGTCCGAAATTGTCTTGAGAAGCCCGTCTTTCCCTGACAAAATGTGATTTAGAGAGCCCTCGACGCCATATTGGCCAAGCCCGTCGGCATTTACGAAGCCGAGTAGGCCTGAAGCCATTTCGCCCTCTGGATACACACGTTTGTTGCTTTTTTGGAACCAAACGCCCTCAATTCCCTCTTCGGCTATTTTTGCCGCATCCGTATGTGTGACATTTCTAGCGATAATATAATACCTCAACCCTTCCCTTTCAAAGATTTCGTCGATATCTGCCGTGATATTGTCCTTAGCGTACTTATTTAAAACAGTCTTTATGCCTTCTTTATCCGTAACGGCTGGGTCGATAATGACCGAATAGGTCGTCTGATTCATTACTACAGCGACCGGTTCATCCCCATCCATCATATAAATCTCACCGCGACGCGCAACAATGTCTTTTAGCATCGTGTGCTGCTCGTTGGCCTTTTCGACCCAAGCGCTATGCTCGATGATCTGGATGAAAAAAAGCCGCACCGCAATAATCGCGAATGCGACAAAAACAATTCTTTTTAAAATTTTAGTTCGCTGCATATCCTGTCACCGTAGAATCTTCCATCGCAGCGGCAACAGTGCTGTTTTTGGCGGCGGCAACTGAAGTGAGCCTGGCCTTTTCAACGGCGAGATCGTCGCGACGCGCGGTCATATCATCAATTTCGGCTTCAACGGCAGAAATTTCATAATCAAAACTCGTAGCCTTAGTACCTTCGGCGACATAAATAAGGCCGAATACTAGCGTAATCATACTGACAACAAGAATTTGAGAAATCGCGCCTAGATTTCGTTTTGTGTAACGGACGGTGTTGCGGCCACGAGCAAAGCTGATGCCGGCATCTCTCCTTGTTACATAAGTTTGACTTCTCATTTTTGATTTTTCCTTTTTTGTATTTTTATTTTTGTTTTGGGTTACTCATGAATGTTTGGATATGTTCCTAGTCCGGGACTCTTAAGCGCAGAGCTATAAGTAACGCTCAAGAGCTACCCCGGGAAGGTCATACACTTTTTCACACTCTCTTTTTGAACCCTATATTTTGGTGAGCCTATTGGCTCATAACGCAGTTTCGGGGGTTCTTGGCGGGGCTACTGTGGGAGCCCCGCCACCGATTTCCTTAGCGGAAATTTACTTTGATTTTTTGTGCGCGAGATTTGTTCGCTACAATGATTTGCTTTGGCATATTGCCTCCTTTTTTGTTTTGTTTTTTTATTTTTATCAATTCCGCGCCGCTACTCGCAGCTTGGCGCTTCTAGCACGCGGGTTGATAACTAACTCCTGATTTCCCGCAACTATTGGTTTCTTTGTGATGGTGGTGAGCTCCGATTCTTCGCCATGGCTACTAGCCTCTTTGAAATAATCTTTGACCAACCTGTCTTCTAGACTATGAAAAGTGATTATCGCAAGACGACCGTCCTTTTTTAGTAGCTTAGGAAGAAGTGGCAGAGTTTTTTCGATTTCTGCTAGTTCGTCGTTTACTACAATACGGATCGCTTGGAAGATACGTGTGGCTGGGTGGACCTTACTGTATTTTGACTTTGCAATAATAATATCCGCTAGCTCTTTGGTGTCTTTGACTGGGCGATGATGCACGATTTCTCGAGCCAACATTTTAGCACGACCCGGCTTCTCTTCGCCGTATCGGATAAAAATCTCGGCCAGTTCGCGCTCGCTATAGTGATTTACTATGTCGCTGGCGGTTAATTTTTGGCGCTGGTCCATCCGCATGTCTAGAGGAGCTGGGGATTTAAATGAAAACCCACGCTCTGGCATATCTAGTTGCGGAGAAGAAACTCCAAAATCCGCAAGTATCATATCAAAAGTCTTTCCACACTCGAAAAGCTGCAGCACTGCACTATAAAAATCCGTGTGCATAATCGTCGCGCCTTCAAACTCGCTTTTTAGATGACTAATAGCGAATTCATCGCGGTCGACCAAGACCGAATCTTTGTAATCCTGTGTCGCATCCAAAATCTCCTTAGCGTGTCCACCGTAACCTGCGGTGAGATCTAGATAAGATTCACCTTTTTTTGGCGATAGACTTGCTATGACTTCAGATAATAATACTGGGATATGTAATTTCTCCATACCTATATTATACATCGTTTGAGAACGCTCAACTAGAAACTTAGCGTTTTTGTTTCTGCTTTGATTTTTGTTTGATAGCACAATTAATCCACCACGATTTTACCAGCGCGAAGCTAATCATAATATCGCAGCCGTTGAGAGACTTATTGTGTTTTTTGTGGCCATAAGGCCTATAGAGTTTTTATTGGGAGGTGTGTTTTTAAGGAAAGAACGCACGATTGTTTTTTCGCATCTCGCTAAATTTTAATGCGCGCTAAACTCCTAGTTGGCCGTTCTCAAACATTTTTAAGGTGCTTTTTTGTTTGTGGTTTTTGTAATCGCTTCCACTAACTTCAGTTTATTATATTTTTGACAAAAAAGCAAGTGCTTTTTTGGAGATTTTGCGACCTCTTGTACGGGGTAGTTTTCCACAGGTGCGAAAAACTTCCCTGTAAAAATCCCGAACACCTCAGTCTTGCATTTTTCAATATTCATGTTGTAAAAACCGAACATACAGATAGCAATCAGGAATGCCTTTTTCGGACACGCTCAAGGGCGCTCGCCCAAGCTTATGGTCCTCAAAAGGCATTCCCTGATTGCTCGCGACATGGTATAATAAAACAAATAAGTGAGGAAAATTATGGAAAATACTGGTGAGCCGTTTGATGTCTTTCTCTGGGCGAATGAGATTGATGAGGTAAAAAATAACGTTTCGGCGGAACTGTTTCTTTTTAACAAAAATTACACGCCATATAAGATTAAATACTCGGATAAGCTGACTGGCGCGGTGAAGGCGATGTTTATGCAGGAGGCGGTGTCTTATATTATTACAGAGGCGGATAAGGGGCTGGAATGCCGCGAATACGAAAAGGCCGATGGTGAGGACAAGGTAGTTTATCGTACTTCCCTTTCTAAGGTTGGTCGGGCGGAGACTTTGATCCATTTGATTGAGAACGAGTATAAGGACATCGATTACTTCTCCGAGAATGAATATGACTTTAAGAAAGTAAAAGGTATCATTGCGAAGTTTACGTATCCTGGCGGCGATGATGGGGTGAAGACGTTCTATATCGCGAAGCTGATCTCGGCTTCGGCGGCGCTTAAGGGCGCGACATCCTGGGAGATTAACGGCGAGAGCTTTGAGCCGTTTTCGGCAGAGATTGCTCTTAAAATGCCAGACGATAACCAAGTAGCGATTGTAGACGGTACAATTATTGTGTTCAACCAAGCAAAATTTGAGAACCTTTTCCAGTACGATTACAAGTCACAGGTAATTGCCGAGGCAAAAGCTAAGGAGCTGACCGAGAAATACAAATTGTCGTTTGCCGAGGGGCTAACGCTTGATTCCCTACTTGCGGACAAGAAGCCGATTTTAAAGAAAGTGCAGGCGATGGATATCGCTGAGGAGATGCCGCAGAATAAGCTACTTGAGTACGCGGACGAGATGCAACTTGAGCTAATGACCGATGATGATGGTTCGATTATTATTATGGATGACAAGGACCTTACGATGTTTGTAAATCTTTTGAACGAGGATTATTATGTGTCACCAGTGAATGGTAGGCGCTACGAGATTAAGTCCAAGAAGCTTCTCGGTGAGCCAGAGGGTGAACCACCAAGAGGATAGAAATAAGACGACTTATAAAAAGAGTAGCCTTTAAAAGGCTATTCTTTTATGTCTAGATATGGCTGCTCATAGATGTCGTTCTCGCCAAGAGATTTCATGGTCTTTGCGAGGGCGTCACGAAGCTCTGTGGCGGTGACGTCACCTTCGGACGGAAGAATGGCTTCAATCTTGGCATAAATCTTGCCGAGGCCATCTACTTCGTCTAGGTAAATCATCGTAGAATCACCGAGGCTAAGATCCTGGCGACGACGAGAAACTTCGCCGGCGAGCTTGAAGCCTAACTGCAAGATGATACTAGCGATACTAGCGTAATCTTCTACTGGGCTTTCTTCGATGATATCAATATCTGAATCTTCAATATGGCGACGAAGGATTAGCTTATACTTCGGTGGCTCATCTACAGCGTGCATCTCAGTGCAAAGAATTAATCGCGGATAGTTCATACCTGGCTTGAAGCCGCGTGGGACATAGATACGGTCGTGCTGCCAATAAATAGCCGAGAAATCTAGGTCCATGTCACTTAAATTGTCTTCAAAGCGCTCACGATTCTTGAGCTGGTATTTGAGTATGACTTTCTTCATATCTTCATTATAACATGTTTTAGGTGGGGGTGTAAAATTTGAGTTTGGAGCTACGGGTGCAACTTGTAGATTATTATACCATAAAAAACGAGAGGAATCAGCCGAACGTATTATCTCACAACCTTTGCAACGAGTTAACTCTCGTAGTGTTTTTTCCGCGCTTCGAGCTTGTAGCTTTCAGCGCTTTAAGCCGGAAGTAGAGGACGGAGAAAACAGAGAAGACTGCAAAATCTATCTAAGAACCAAGTATGCAACGGATAGAGGCCCCCCAGTTCAGATAAAATCCAAAACTGCAATCAGACTCCCATTCAGAGCTAAGTACTCCGTCCGATTTGGAATCGCCATTGTGCGTAGTAGATGACCAGAGTGCGCCTTGGTAGCCTTGACTAGTCATCCAGCCAGTATTGAAGTAGCCTGAAAGAGGAATACGAAGAGCTTTGGCAAAATTAATCCTTTTCCGACTAGACTGGGCAGAGAGAGTACTATATTCTCCGCTATTACCACCCGTAGGCATACGCCAACCTACTGGGCAAATGTCTTCGGTAGCGTTGCCAGAAGATGTACCTGCGCTTGTGCCATCGCCATAGCAGTAACTACCAGCAGAAGCAGCACAGTAGTTATAATATACGCCTATTTTGCCAGAGCCAGATTGGCCCATGGCGAGAGGCGCCGTAGTGTCTTTAGTCCAGTCACCCTCGCCACCAGTACCACTGGTGGCAATTAGTGGATCTGAATAGCTATTTGAGCTAGCATAGTTCGGGCTACTTGCCCATTCCGCCACGCCAGAAGTAGCATATTTACCATTCGCATCAGTAGATGGATCTCTTGATGTGATACCTTTGAGGTAGTTTAGAGTCGTATTTGAGGCATTAGTGTTAGTAGAGGAGAGATTTGCTTTCACCGTAGCGTTAGTAAGGTCTAGCGCTAAGTTATCTAGGAGCCAACATCTGTTATCTGCGAGTTTCTGAATAGTATATATACTATTATCGCGGTTATCATAAACCCGTGTTGCTGTGGTTGGGCAGGTAGCCGGAGTAACATTTTGCATAGCTAGTGATGGAAAACTTTCTTTCCCACTAAGCGTTAGTGTCCCGGCGCCGGAAACGGTTAAGGTCGTAGAAGCAGAAGAAGTACTAGCTACGGAGATACTACCAGATGTAGACCAGCTGCTAAACTCATAGCCTGAAGCGTAGCTGCCAGAAATGGTATAAGTACCAGCAGTTAAGTCAACGCTAGTAGTATAGTTAGTGCTATTTATGGTAACACCAGTAGCGTTGCCGGTTAGAGCGAGTGTAACGGTGTATTTGGCTGTCCACATAGCATAGAGGGTGATGGTGCTGCCGGTAGGGGTAAGCTGGGAGCCTGGGGCGTAGGTGGTGCCGGAGCATGAGTCTGTATTATTGCTCGTGGTTGGTTGGGTAGTGCACCAGCCGAGGAAAGCATAGCCGGAGCGAGTAGGAGTATTGTTTGAAATTGTGATCGGGTTGACGAAATTGGCACTGCCGGTCTGCTCGGACGGCATGTTTGAGACGGTGTCGTTAGTGTTCTTATTATAAGTGACAGTGTAGGAGGCGAGTGGATCGAGGACACAACGGACTGAGTAGCCGTAGTAGCGGTTACTAACTTGGCTGATAGTTATAATCGACGCGCTGATATCCATGCGGTACATATATTTGCTACTGTAGCGCGTAGATGTCCAAAAGAGGCCGTACGAGCCCTGATTGCCCGCTGAACCATTGAGGAAGTTCCCGGAAAGAGGCATTTTAAGAGCATTAACGAAGGTTGCACCGTCACTAGAATAGGCAGTATAGAGAGCTTTGTATTCTCCGCTTGCTCCACCTGTAGGCATGCGCCAACCTGCTGGGCAAATATCCTCAGTGGCATTACCGGAAGGTGAGCCTTCGCTTGTGCCATTGCCATAGCAGTAACTACCAGCAGAAGCTGCACAATAGTTATAGTATACGCCTATTTTGCCTGTTCCAGATTGACCCATGGCGAGAGGTTCGAATTGATCTTTGTAGCCTGCATTAACGCGCGCAACGGAATAGCTATCTCCGGCGGTTAGGTTTCCTAAAGCACCATTGGCATATTGGTCTCCTGCAGCGCGATTGCCAGAGCGGAGGCTAGTAAGTGAAGCAGCTGAGGCGTTAGTGTTAGAAGTAGAAAGAGCATTTAGGACAGTAGAATCGGTAAGGTCTAGAGCGAGGTTGTCTAGGAGCCAGCATTTGCCATCAGCGAGCTTTTGGATGGTGTAGATATTAT
>CAMZFK010000005.1 GCA_947306055.1 uncultured Candidatus Saccharibacteria bacterium
TCGCGGTTTATTTCTCTTATTACCTTCCATCATATTTATATTGTATCATAAAATTCTTTTTTATGGTAAAATAAAGACATTAGGGGTGTAGCTCAGTTGGTAGAGCACCGGTCTCCAAAACCGGGTGTCGCGAGTTCAAGTCTTGCCGCCCCTGCCAGTATTATTATGAAATTACAAAGACGATATCGTAAAATACGGATTATTTTAGTTGCAGCCCTTTGCATTGTCACTGCGGGGATAGTAGTGATTAATGCTTTAATGAAAGTATATCATCAAAAGATAAACGAACGGCCTACTGATCTAGTGGCCGGTTTTTGTGCTGGAATTGAAGATTTGCCCCCTGAAATCACCCTAAATGGTGATGGAGCGATGACTTTGACCGTAGGAAATGCTTATGAGGAGCTTGGTGCAGAATTTTTGGATGACTGCGACGAGGTAGAGCTTCAAATTGCTGGAGCCGTAGATACCAACACTCCGGGCATATACACCATAAGTTACGAAGCTACAGATTCTTCGCAAAATCACACCATCGCGACGCGTACGATTACCATTGTCCCTGAATATCGTGGGGTAATTTACCTCACTTTTGACGATGGTCCAGGAGCTTATACTAACGAGCTCTTGGATATTTTGAAAAAATACAACGTCAAGGCGACTTTCTTTGTGACTGGCGCGGGTGACGACGCGACGATTTTACGCGAATACCAAGAAGGTCATGCCGTAGGTTTGCACACAGCTTCACATAATTACGCATACATTTACCAAAATATGAATAATTTCTTCGCGGATCTAGAAGCCGTAGGGAGTCGCGTAAAAAATATTACGGGTGAAGATTCATACTTGATTCGCTTCCCGGGCGGAAGCTCGAATACTGTTAGCTCTCGCTATGATGGCGGTACACGTATTATGAGCAAATTGGCTTCAGAAGTCGAGCGTCGCGGATATACATATTTTGATTGGAATATTTCTTCGGGGGACGCCGGAAGTGCGACTTCCGCAGACCAAGTTTATCGTAATGTAGTTTCAAGGCTAACTGACGGCGGCGAATTTGTAGTGTTACAACACGATATCAAGAAATTTTCAGTAGACGCGGTCGAGAGAATTATCAACTATGGTCTTTCTAATGGTTATACTTTTAAGAAATTGACCAGCTCTGCTTTTTCTGCACATCACGGCATAAATAATTAATACACATTCTCAAAAAGTGTGTTACAATATAGGTATTATGGAAGGTAAAAAATCAAAGTCACGAGCGCTGCTCATCTTCGGTGCGCCTTGTAGTGGCAAGACTACTTTTAGTGAAAAATTCGCTAAGAAGTTTGACATTGCCTATTACAATTTTGATGAGATCAGAGCTCAACAAAGATTGACTCATAAGAATATCATTCTTATCATGAGTCTTCTCGCGCGCACTGGCAAGACATTAATTTTTGAAGGTGGTCTTGATACCGAGAAAGATCGCGAAGAAGTCTATAACCTCCTTCGTGCCGCAGGCTACGATTTTTCATTGATTTGGATTCAGACCGACGTCAGCACGATTAAGTCACGCCTAAAAAACAAATACAAGTCTGTCAATATGGCTAAAGAAGTGTATGACACTACCGTTTCCGCAATGGAGGCTCCAACGGAGATAGAAAGACCAATAATTCTATCCGGCAAGCATACCTTTGAGACTCAGACTAAGCATGTACTTGCTGGTTTAGCTGATGCGAATAGATGATCCAGAATTTGGTGAAGTATTAGTCCGTAAAAGCCCGCTTGCACGCGGAGTGAGGTTTTCGATTTCCACTTCTGGGAGGTTGCAGATGTCTGTACCGACGTATACTTCTGCTTTTCTTGCGAAAAGATTTCTAAACTCAAATCGCGCGGTTATCCGCGAGAAGCTTCCAATTAAAGACCCACGCGAGCAACGTGCGCGCGACTATCAGAAGAAGCTCCTTTCAAAAAAAGCCAAAGAATACCTTCCTTATCGCCTAGAATATTATGCGAAGCTTTATGGCTACACTTATGACAAATGTCGCTTAACCCATGCCAATACTCGGTGGGGGAGCTGTTCGTCTAATAAGACGATTTCCTTAAACATTGGGCTGATGAAAGTCCCGGAGCCTTTAAGAGATTACGTAATTTTGCATGAACTAGCGCACTTAAATCACATGAATCACTCTAGAGATTTCTGGGCCGAGGTAGCTTTGCATGACAAAAACTACAAGACACACGAAAAGAAACTCAAAATGCTTAATCCTGGAGTATAATCGAGACTTCGGTCCCAAAGCCAACCCGTGATTTGACTTTTATGCGGTCGCCAGAAAGGATTTTGCAGGCCGTCTTAGATAAAACGGTGCCAGTATCAGTAACGATGATCTTATCTTTTCTGACGGAGACGTTAATGGAGCCCTGTCTCGTACGTTCAAGCGCAGATTTGAGGTTTTTGTCTAAATCTTTTTCTAACTGCTCTCTTTTTGCTTTTTCATTGATTGATATTGTTGTGTCTGGAAAATCGAGATTCAAAGATACGCCTACTTTTGAAGCGATAGGTAGGTATTTTTGGTAAATTTTGTGAATAATTTCTGCAATACGTTCCATTTCTAATGAAGATTATAGCACATATCATAAATACTTATGCTATAATGAGAAAAAGGAGTTAATGTGGAGCTTAAAAAAAGTTTTAGTCGACGCAAACTTTTGGCTATCATTTATGTTGTTTTTGCTTTTTGTTATTTTGTATTTGGCTTGCAGTCGGCTAGAGCATTTAGTTATCATACTTCTGCGGAATTACGAATTCCAGCCATTGGCCTTGTTTCCGATGTGACTACTTTAGCACTCGACAACCACACCTTAAATACACCAGATGAAATTGTGGGGAGTTTTTCAAAGACAAAAAATAACACCCTTCTCGTGGGACATTCTACGACGGTTTTTAAAAATCTTTCTGAAGTAAAAATTGGCGATAATGTCTTCTACGACAATAAGGAATATTTGGTGATTAGTGCTACTACGTATCCGAAAGAGGAAATCAATATGAATCGCTTGCTAGCATACACGGATAGTGAGGCCATCAAGATCATGACTTGCTCAGGGGAAATCTTTTATAATGGCGATGCTTCGCATCGACTAATTATTACTGCCGTATTAGTTCAATAGCAAATCCGCCACCTGGCGCAAGATATATATCTAGAATGTCGCTTCTTCCGACGTGTTTTTCTGAAATATTTATGCCAAACGGGTTCTCTCGGTAGTGTGCGTCTGGCGAGTCGCAGTAAAGTTTGGCCCTATAAACTCCGTCGTCCAAAAAGCTCAGATTAATGTGCACGCTGCGACTATTTTCGTCTGTTACGCCACCGATGTACCAATTCTCACTATCCCTATCCTTTCTCGCTACGACGTAGTATTCGCCGACCTCACCAGCAAGCGGGATGGTCTTGGCAAAATTAACCGGCACGTTTCTTATGAAGTTGAATGCGTCAGGGAAGCGCTCTTCATAAATAAAAGGTCTGTCCGCAGCCATCGCCATGCCAGAATAAATAGTAACAAAATAAGCCAGCTGGCGGGCAATTGTAGTAGAAATACGTTTTACATTATTGGTAATATCTAAAATGCCACTTGTATAATCCATGCCGCCCGACAAAAGTCTTGTGTATGGTAAATAACATGCGTGCGAAGGCAAAAGCGCTCCGCCTTCATATTCTTGGCCACGAGCCCCCTCGCGACTAAGCAAATTCGGGAAAGTACGCTCGATGCCAGTGCCTTTGATCGGCTCATGGATGTCTAAGCAAATGTGCTTTTTTGCAGCTAGTTCAAGTGTTTTTTGATAATGGTTCACGCCGAGTTGCGAGTGATGAAATTCACGACGGCCGTTTATCACCATCATACTACCAGCATAGCCAGTTTTGATATAATGTACATCATTTACCGCATAATAGTTGTAGGCATCGTCTAGCTGCTGTTCATAATTATCTACAAAGCCGACCGTTTCGTGATGACCCACAATCTCAACTCCTTTAGCCTTAGCATAATTTGCCACCTCTTCCAGGTTGAAATCTGGTGTCGTAGTTGTAAATTTGTTGTTGACACCATTTTCAAGCCAATTACCCTCCCAGCCGTCATTCCAACCTTCGATAAGGAGGCCGCTTATTCCTAATCTTACAGCAGCGTCAATATACTCTTTGGCGTGAGCAGTAGTCGCTCCGTGCCTCTCGCCTGGGGCCCAAGTCCATTCACCGACATACATTGCCCACCAAATACCAATAAATTTAAGTGGTTTCACCCATGAAAAGTCAGATTTTGGTGGGTCATTTAGAGCGTAAATCATTCTATTTGTAGTAAGCTCCAAGCACGAGTCTGCGATCATAATGACACGCCACGGCGTCTTAAAAGGTAAATTTACATGCGCACGGGTCCCGTCCGATAATGGCGTGATATCGGATTTGAGTGCGTAATTATTGTCCAATACTAACGTCATTGAACCATAGTCATAGAGCGCTGCTTCATGGATTGCAAGATAAAATCCGTTTGGGGTACGCATTGTGAGTGGGGTATGCACGGGGTGCGCTAAATCATAAACTAAAGTCTTCTCGTAATTATATTCGTAGCGGTCTGGCTGATAGGCTGGGATTTTCCATGCCGTAGTGTTTAGGTCGAGTTTAAATTCGGTCTGTTCGTCTTTTATGGTGATTCTTTGAAATTTTGGCTGCGGTGGAATTTCGTAGCGAAAAGCTACGCCTTCATCAAAAACCCTAAAACGCACAGTGAAAATCCGGTGAGATTTCTCGGATTCCGAAAGATAAAAGGCTGCTTCTTCGTAATGGTCGCGGATCTGGCTTTCTTCGCCCCACGGCATGTTGAAGGTCTCGTCATGGATGCGTCTAGTGGTGCGGATTAGCCTTAGCCCGTTTTGGAATGGCTCCTCACCACAAAGTGACAACCCCAAATTCGACGGCCTAATGATGGGCTTTTCATCTTTTGAAATAGTATAAAAAATTCGATTGTCTTTTAAGGTGAATTGACACTTAATTCTGCCATTTGGCGAAATAATTTCTTTGATCGCAGTATCGTGCCATTTTGCCCACTTAAACATAATCTAAATATATCATATCTAGCACTATTATGCTATAATATGTATATGACAAAGGGGAACGAAAAGGGCGGGAAACCTTGGGCAAAGATTGCTGTTTTTAGTATACTTATCTTTTTATTGATTTCTGTTGGGACCTTTTTCGGCGTGCAATTTTTCACGAAAACTGGTATTTTTAAAATTCCTGGCGTAGTATATTATGACGAAAGCTTAGACGATGAAGAACTAGCAATTTTGAAGACAATTTTCACCGACGAGGTAGTACTTGATAAGGACGTGGCCGTCTCGGCAGAAAACTACCTATCAAGACCAGAGTTAAAGCCTGGCGAGTTCCTCTATCAAATCGTAATTCCGGTGACAGATTTTTATAGTTCTGAGACAAATATCGATATAGCGGAGCCCTATGAATTATTTAGAAATAGCAACTACGAGATTATTAGCGTAGAGGACTTGGATTTTTCAAAAAAAATACTTTCAATTAATAACGAATACTATCTTGATAGCTTTGACTCTGGAGCAGTCTTCCATGTCGTTAAGTTTGATTCTGAAGCCTACGAGGAGGAGATTGCCCCGCTCATCGGTGACACTTTCTCAAAAACTTGGCCGGACAAGGCAAGTGTTTTGACTTTTGCTCAGACCGGAGTAACGGCGCTTTCTCGTAGGATGAATGCGAAATTGAGTGAAGTCGGCGATGCGACTTATTTTGCCAAAAATATCGGCGATTTCTTGGCGTCTTTTGACCTTACGCATACGTCAAATGAATCTTCGTTTACGAGTTTTGCCACATCAAAAAACATCTGTTCGGACAAGCGTTTTATTAATACTTTGACGGCGATCGGCCTAGACATTGTAGAACTCACCGGCAATCACAACCAAGATTGTGGTGACGATGCAGCGATTGACACTATTTCAATTTATGAAGCTAACGGCATCAAAACTGTCGGCGGCGGTAGGACGGCGGATGAAGCGGCGGTACCACTTAATATTTCCGAAAAGGGAAATAATATCACGATGCTTGGATTCAACCTATCTACCGGCGGAGCGACGCTTGATAACACGCCTGGTGCTAATCAATATTATGAGGATGTCGCAAAGAGACAAATTGCGGAGGCCAAGGCTCGTGGTGATTTCGTACTCGTAGACGTCCAATATTACGAATGCAATAATTACGCCTCAGAATACGAAGACCCGATTTGTGACCGTGCGAATTCTTCCGCTGGCGACCAAATAGGGTTCTTTAGAAGTATTATCGATCTTGGTGCAGATATGGTAGTCGGGACCAGTGCGCATCAGCCACAGACTTTTGAGCTATATAACGGCGGAGCAATCTATTATGGTCTTGGCAATCTGTTTTTTGACCAAATCTGGTGGCCAGGCACGACTAGAAGCCTAGTACTTGTAAATTACTTCTATGAAGGCAAATTATTGCAGACTAAAATCGTACCGACCATCTACGATGAGACGATGCAGACGAAACTCTTAGACGAGGAGACCAGCAAATGGTTCATCGAAAGGCTGACAAGCGTTCATCCATAGACAGTCAAAAGACCAAGGCAAGCCCTGATTCTATTAGGCGTCCTCTTGCTGCTCGCATTGTCACTATCATTTTAATTTTTATATCTGCTATGATTTTGGTTCTCGTAGTAAATCTTCTTATAGCGTTGGTAGCATTTACCAACATTCCTTCTGTAGACACAAATTCTGGGACGCTTTCAGGCGCGGATGAAAGTTCCGAAATAACAGAGATAAGCTTAGAAAATTTAACTGATTTACCGATGTCGCCTAAGCGAATCGATTTTCAGCCCGTCATAGATCATTGGGCCGCGTCTACTGGTGGCAATAAAAGTGTGCTAGTTTATGATTTAGACCTCAACGAAATAGTTGGGATATACAATCCTAATAAGTCCTATGGCACCGCTTCGCTTTATAAATTGTTCGTCGTATATGAGGGCTATCGCCGAGTACAGGCCGGGGAATGGGATAAAGACGCAAAAGCTGGTAGCACTGGTAACACTATCTCGAAATGCCTTGACCTTGCAATACGCCAGTCCAACTCTCCTTGCGCAGAGACTTTATGGGCAATGATTGGGCATAACACGCTAGATGAGATAATTAAGAACGATTTTAATATTACGGACTCAAATATTTCTAATCTCAAATCAAATGTGACAGATATTTACAAAATACTGAAGATTTTTTACGAGCACAGGGACATTACCGACGAATTTTTAATCGCGCAGATGAAAGATTCTTTCTTAAACCAACCCGTGACGACATATGACTGGCGCAGGGGGCTTCCGAGCGGATTTTCGAAGGCTACCGATGTCTATAATAAGGTCGGCTGGGACTATGATGCCGACAAAAAACGTTGGAATATCTACCATGATGCGAGCATCGTGGAATTTCCAGACCTAAATCGTCGTTTCATCGTCGTCGTGATGACAAACTACGTGTCAAACCAAAGCATCCGAAATCTCGGTACGGAAATCGAAAAGCTAGTACGTGCTGAATAGTTGCGCCCAGTAAGTCTTGTATTCGGTATCTGGAGCGAAGACGAAGCCGACAGACATCTTAGTGTATTTCGGATTTAAAATGTTTTCACGGTGAGACTCTGAATCCATCCAAAGTTTTACGACCGAAGTCGGCGAGACGGCCGCATTGCCGGCAGCAAGATTCTCGCCGCTAATATCACTTCCGCTAGGCGCAGGGCAAGCCGTGTTCCACTCGCTGTCATCTGGGCGCGTATGTTCATATCGTGTCACTATTTCTTTGGCGCGAGTATCTGCTGCTTCTTCGCAGGCAGAAGACCAAGACAAAGGCGATAAATCATTATCTTTCCTAATATCGTTTACGATATTTAGGACTTCCTGTTTCCATTGCTCTACCGGTGGCTCTACTACATCTACCGTGATGGTATCCTTATACTTACCATCATAAGTACCGGCAGTGACTACCGTACTACCGACGCCTTTGATTATTGGCGAGCGGCATTTTTTACTATCATATCCTAGCCAGCTACGAGCAGAATCATAAAATCCCGCAATTACATCGGTGTTCGAAGTCTGCCAATACATATTTCCAAGGTCGTAGACTTCGCCACCAAGACATATGTCTACATCCGTCGTGGCATAGATTACCATAGAAGTTTCGCCCCAAATTTCGCCATCTGGGATTTCTCTAATCTCCTTAGATATTATTTTTGGCTCGGAAGTGAGGCCAGATTCTTCATGCTCTTTGTCATTCTGGGCAACGATATTATTACTTAGCCAAATCACACCAGCGACTAACGCTCCGATAGTTAGGACGATATTAAAAATGCTATATCCGATTAGTTTCCTAGGGCGAAGCAGCGACTTGGTCTTGGCACGCCTATGTACTCGATAAATGTATCGACAAAAGGCAATGTCCATCAAGAGTACTGCGGCTAGTGAAATGATTAGTAATATCGTGAATAATTGCATTTTATTTCCTATCATATTTATGTAATTCGTCCGTGGCTGGGATAATCGTTACTATATCTGAAATAGTAAAAAGTCTATATGGGTAGTTATTGATATATATTGTGTAGATCTCACCAAGTGTAAAACTGCTCGCGCCGGCAATCAAATGGTCAAAAACCTTCTTTGAGATGTGAGATACTACGGTCTTGCCGGCAGAATCTTTGATTTCTATCTTGGTGCCAGCTAGAAATGTCGTCCCAAAATCAAAATTCACATTAAAAATGCTTGAATCTCGTCCTAGAGTTTCGGTTATATCGCCGGCCCCCACGGCAATGACGGTCCCGCCGTCCATAATGATATTAATCCCAGGGTCCAGCGAGCTATTTTTGCCATTAATCGGCCCGTCGATGGCAATATTGCCGCCCTTGATACGAATGTAGCCGTTACTATCGATACCGTCGCCACCGGTATTTAGATAGATATTGCCACCAGTTATATTCACTGCGCATTCTGCATCGACGCTCGCGTCCGGAGCTTCGCTATTTACGGCGTTAATTCCATCATCGGAAGAGTCGATTGTGATTTCTCCACCGTCTATCGCTACGATTTTTGCTTCTATCCCTTCGTAGCTGCTCGTGACATTGATTTTGCCTCCTAGGATGATCAGCGCATCGTTTGCGCGCAAGGCATCATCCGCGGCTTTGATATTGTAGGTCCCGCTATTTATCTTTAGATTGTCTTTACCGACAATACCATCTTGAAAATTAGCGACGATGTTCAAGGTCCCTTCGCCAGCAAACGCGAGATTTGCCCTAGAATAAATCACCCCTTTGACTTCGTATTCTTCTAGGTATTTTTGGCCGTCTATCAAGGTATTCTCACCTACGAGCTCGATCAGCAAATCATCCGCCTCCTTACATACTATTGCTGGGCCAGATGAATTTTTGATTAGGACGTTGTCCAAGATTAGTCGCACCTCTCCATCTGGTACGTCGATGATTAGCGAATCGTCCTTCAGATTTCCCGTGACATGATAATTACCAGATTTATTGATGATTTTAGTCTCGCCAAGTACGAGATCATAATACCGGTATTTATTCCAATTGATTTTTTGATCATTGTCATATAGGCCGGATGCTATAGTGGCATTTTCTGGGGCTAATTTTTCATTAATAAACACCGCGCCCGCCACAATTGCCGCGAGAAACGCCATTCCGATAGCTAGTAGACCTATACCTTTTTTGGTCATAGGGATTATATTTCCTCTTCGAGCACCGGCTCTGACAGCAAAACTTTGAGATTACAATTCTTGACACGGATTTCGTCTAGGAAGGCCTTTTCTTTGACGCCTCGTTTTAGCTTGATATCATACGTCAGATTATAAAGACTCCCCATATTGACGGTTTTCATCGTGACGAGCTTCGCGTGTGAGGTGTATTTTTTGAAAATATCCTCAAATGCGTCTTCATAGTCCAAATCTTCAGGGATAACGATTTTTAGTATGCGCTCTTTTCTGTCTGGCTCGAGGAGCGGCGTAAAGCTGAAAAAGAGAATTACCACAATCGCCGCCGCAGTGATTACTGCCGCAAAGAGCACATGACCCATACCGAGCGCCAAGCCCACCATCATCGAGAAAAAGACCGCAAGGAGATCTTTTGCTCGCCCCTGAATCGAGCGAAAACGGATCAGCGAGAAAGCGCCAAGAATAGCGATAGAGGTACCGAGGTTGCCGTTTATCATGATCATTACTGCCATCACAAGTAACGGCAAGGTCGCCAGCGTGACCAAAAATCCCTTCGTCGTCTGGCTAGTCGCACGATGAGTGATGGCGATCGCCACCCCTAAGACGACCGCGGAGGCCGCACAGATGAGCGCCGTAGTGATCTCTAGCCCGTTGGGATTGGTGCTAAATATACTATTAAACATGCTTTTCCTTTCTTATTAATTCATATATTTTACCAATTTTCGAAAAACTGCTTGGGTAAACCTTCTCTTTAGATAGAGTTTTGACTAGCCAAAGCGGCATCACCCCATTTGCCTTAATTTCCATTATAATATTTTTTTCGTTATTAAAATAGTGTTTATCATTAGCTTTTTTAAAAAACTTCAGGTTTTTGGTACGATAACTTAAATTCTCATCGAAAGTTACCCTTAAATTATCCTCGCCGGTGAAGCTTGTGCGGTCATAATGGACCAGGATTTTTGGCTTCAATTTCAGATATTCTACTAGATAATCTACCTCTTTTGCTATCTGGAGGTCGGACTGTTGCTCTTTTTTGGCTAGTTCGACGGCCGTCTTCTTATTTGCAGCGAATTTCTCGTAGTCTTCAAGCTTCAAGAGCACTCGGCGCTTATATCCGAGACTCGGGCCCTTACCTCTTAATTTGGTCTTGATTTCCAAAAAAACTTTGTCGTATCCGCCATACGAGCGAGCCCGCAGCTTCTCTTTGAATTCGGGATGCTCGATGGATTTGATAATCAAATCGTAATTATCGGTATCAAAATAGATATTAAACACCGAAGAATGGTGGTATTTGTCACGCTGCATGATGCGCTTTACTGCCCGCAAAATCTCTTTCTGCTGCTTCGCAGAAATCAGATATTTCTTCTCCACGCGATCAAAGATTTTGATATCCATATTATTATTATAAAGCATAAGCGTAGGAATTCTAAGCTTGACTTTTTTAGCCTTGTGTGGTATAATTAAGGTGTATAGATAAAAGAGTTCACTCTTGAAACTATACAAAAAAGCACATTAACAAGACTAGAAGTGAGAATATATATTTAAAAGGAGGGAATATATATGAAGAAATATACTAGGTTTTTATTAGCTGCGTTAGCAGCAATCATCCTTGTTGGCTGCCTTGCGCCCGCTGAAAGCGCGTACGCGATGTACGCTTACAACGAGGAAGAAATGCGGAAGTCAACCGCAAGCGAAATTAGGTACCTTTACGAATTTCATGTTATCCCTACGGGTGATATGAAAGAATTTGGGTACGCCGAGGATGTGACGTACGGAGAAGTCCTGCAATACTATTATAATGGGATCCTTCCCATTAAGAAAAAGTATGCTGGACAGAAGAAAGCTCAGAAGTGGGCAAAGAAAATCGCCTACGAACTTTCACTTGACTTTCCCGAGCAAGCTGATGTAATATATTCGTGGCTTACTGATGGGAAGTATGAGGCCTTTAACCTAGACGAGCCTGCAAATATGGATTGGGCCTACAGGATGGGATATCTATCCTGTCGATATTACGAGACAGAGGAGACGGCCTACATGTTTAAGAACTCAGGGGACGACTTTGAGTACGATTTCAACAATGGGCGTTTCCGAAGCATCACGAGCCAGGGGCCCTCCCCTTACATGAGGAAATATTTTGGGCTCGAGGCCGGAGATGACTACGCTAAGAGATATCTTGCGGTTGTTTTCATGAAGCCTATCATCATATATTGCGAGTACGCTACGCGTTCAGAGGTGGAGGTGATAGTCTAGTCTTGTTTTGAGATTGGGAGTAACGAAGTTACTCCCATTTTTATTTTTTGCTTGTTTTATTTATTTAACTTATGCTATACTTAGATTATGCGGAAAGTGAGGTGTAGGGTTGTATCTAGTGTAGCTATCGTCGGCTTTTTGGTCTATCTACTATCTCTTGCCGTCATGCCTGGTAATGCTTTTGCTGCGAGCACTGAAGGCGGGGGGTGGGTATCTCCTGGTGGCGATACAGGCGGCAGCGGCGGCAGCGGCGGCGGCGACGTCAATTGTGATGGCAACGATACATCCTCAGTCAAATGCACCGGCAAATCATGGATTTTTTATAAAAGTCAGAAATCTGAATCCGAGGCCAAGGTTATACCACTATATATACCATTTAATATTCTCGTGAATACTAGTGGTAGCAATCTTACCGTCGTGAATGACCTCTACGGTGGTGGCATCCCGAAGATTTGTGCGGAGCACACAGAGCAAAATGGTGGGTTTTGGCACTATGGAATCAATGGAATGGGCAAGACGCCTGCGAATGGCAGAGAAGGGGGGTTTTCGTATGTCATCAGTAACTGGAGCAGTTATAGCAGGTATGCTAATAGGTACAGCGTAGATGTCGGTAGCTGGGGACACTGGGGAACTATACCGTATGGGACGTATGATGGATATGCGATAGAACAGATGAAGAACAACGTATCGCAGACGATTAACGATGAAAATGGCGAGGTATTTTATCGGGCTGGAGGCGATGATAATATTCGTTCATATATAGACACTAAGCCTTTCGATACTAATCGGGCATATACTACATATGTGTTGGATGGGAGCGGCAATCCAAAATTAGATGAAAACGGCAATAAAGAGCCAAACTATCCGCTTTTGGCTTATCGGAAGGCTTGTGCTTACTCCGCCACTAATGACAGAGACAAGGCAGACTGTAATAATGCCACATCTATTCCTAAAGGTACTTCGGCGTTTTGTTACTGGGATGGCATGGACGAAACTAAGTTCCTTTCTACCAAACTTACGGCGAAGTATAGCACTGGGGATACTATCGAAAGCATCAATACCTCTATACGGGAGGAACCTAATAGTAAGACTGAAACCATCGGCACTAAGGAGGTTGAAAAGGGGAGCTATATAACTCTTGAATTCGTGCACGGATTGTATGCCGACCAAGCTGATACAAACGTCGAATACGAAATAACAATGCGTGCAGATGGTTTGGACTCGGGGAGCGTCAGGATAAAACGAGAAAATAACGGGACTTTTATAACGAATCGTGACACCGTGACAGATAGTGGGGCTATTTCTACACGCTACTCTAAGACTATTAGTGGGGCTCAATATTTCGCTCCATATGACGATAAGAATTATCTCAAAAAGAATAACTACACCATCTACGGGGACAGAGTTGGTTCTTTTAATATCTGCGAAGTAATTAAGCTTAGTAGTGGCTTTAGTACTGGTGGATGTATCAATCTTAAGGTCACAGAGGATCCTCCTTCTGGCGGTGGCGGTAACGATGTCATTTTTTCTAGATCCACTGTAAGTGTATATGATGGTGCAGAAGTCATTGAAGCTGATACCGGTCTAGTCGGATACCCGTGCAAAATTACTAGGCAAAATGGCTTTCACCGAGTCAGTGATTGCTCTAATGCAACTCGAAGTGTTACCGCAAATAATGGCCAGCCGATAAGGGTGCTCCGTGGGGATGTCATCGATATAACTTTTACCCATGACGTGTACTCAATGAATCCCTTATATAGTGACTACACTTTTTGTAGCTATTCCGATGGTAGTGTACAGTCATGCGTAACCCCGGCGCTAGCCTATAGTCTCGAAAGTCCAAATACTAACGGTATTTATATAATCGAGACAAACGCGAGAAATGGCTATGGCTACACAGAAGTGGGGTGGCGTAGCGGGCAGTATTTTGTACCTAATATGACCGGCGATCATTTTAACACCCATAATTACGAACTTCAATTCAATAATCTAGGATCCTATTTACTATGCGACAGCATGAGCATACGTGCGTACAACTCATACTACTACAACAACACCAGCACCACATCGGCATGCGCCAAAATTGAAGTGATTGAGGCTCCGATACTTACTCAAGGCTGCGCGAGCTGGACTTATCTTACGAATTATGCTACATCAGGTACTTCTGTTGGGTGGAATGAGGTGTTAATACTGGGTAGCAATGGCAACATTATCGATGCTAGAGCTTCCGGCTACGGATGGAAACATGGTCAAGGCGAATCAGATAGCTCGACCGTATACGCTAAGCCCGGCGACAAGGTAACATTCATAGACTGCTATTTCCCAGGGCTTCAAAAGAGTCTGTTTAGACAAAAGGTCACTTCTGTACATGGAGCGCATAATTCTTACCCGACCGCCCCATACAGCACCAGGAATACTAATGTTCAAGCGAATGATTCGGTCTTTGGAAGTTGGACCAATTTATATACCGTCAGGACGACTAAGAATTCTCCAAATATGCTTTCTGGGCAGTCCATACCGAGTAGTGCCACCTTTGATCCTGGGTTTACTCGCTCGTTTGACAAAAATGATCGTACGCCTATACAAGAAGATAAATTGATCTACACCGTCACAGCAAGCGATACTGGCAAATATTTCATGGAGCAGATTAACAGCGGCTCGCCTTCGTATGTATCGCGGACAAATCACGGGCGTGAAAGTTGGATTTGTACTTGGCCAAATTATGGCGGTGGGTGCTGCTCACATCATACGTGGGACGTCGTATCTACTTGGTATACCGACAAGGACGGCGACATCGTAAGCAGCGGTACTGAAGGTGCTAGCAAGCATGAAACATACGGTTGGGTTTGCGATGAATGGTTAGCCCCATGCTACACTTCCCACCAAAATGATTACATCACGCAGTCCAGAGATAATAGCTCTGATTACGACCGTGTCTGGCTGAAGGTTCCATATAATTTTACTAATTCTGCGAGCCTGCAACTTGGGGTTTCGGCAAGCACACCAGTCTATGCCGGCGAGACTGTCAAAGTAAATGAAGCCAAAGTAAATGTTAATACCAAATTTAATTCCGTTCTTGGCACCACTTATGCCACCAAGGTAGATGGGGCCGAGGCCCGACTGATTGCGTATGTTTCATCTACTAATAGCGGTAACGAAATGCGCACTGGTACTCGTGGGACTAATTTGTGTTCACTATTATCATCAAGTCAGTGTTCTACCGTGAAAAGCACTACTTCTACTACCCTAAATTCAAACAGCAATTTAAGTGGCTCCACAGAATCTTTTGGCTTCAACAATATATATAATGTCTTTGATGCAAATGCTGGTAATTATATGTGCTTCAGGATGGCCGTATATCCGTCCGCTAGTGGCGGTGATACTAATATGAATCCTAATGGTGATGGGCAGTGGTATCTCTCAGCTCCACAATGCAGGATTATAGCAAAAAAGCCTAGTTTCCAAGTCTATGGCGGGAGCCTGTATTCTGCAGGTTCAATTAAGACATCCAGAAGTCTGAAGCGTAATCTATT
This sequence comes from uncultured Candidatus Saccharibacteria bacterium, assembly GCA_947306055.1. Taxonomy (GTDB): domain Bacteria; phylum Patescibacteriota; class Saccharimonadia; order Saccharimonadales; family Saccharimonadaceae; genus Nanosyncoccus. The sequence continues at coordinate 15,538 of CAMZFK010000005.1, forward strand.
AGGCATCTATGGCTATACGCCGATGGGTTCGCCAAGTAATACTACCGTCTTTGGCTCCTGGGTAGAGCAAAGCGTGGTCTCGCTTGGTGCAGTAACACTCCTATCTTCTGGAGCGAGCACCGGTCTAAATAATACTGCTGTCGGTAGCGGGGGCCCAGATGCGTCTGATAATTTCTGTAAAAATCGCACTCCTCTTAGCTTCGCTAACTATTCTAGCGTGTCAAACGCTTCTCTCGATATGTCGCTTTGCCCTAACTCTTCAGTAACCGGCTTCGCCGAGATAGCTCCGACCAACGTGAATCGAGAATCGCTGATAGATTTCTTCAGCACCGGCTCGCCAAACGTACCGGCCGGGATTTCGGTGAACTTGAATAATGCCAATCATTATTCTGTGATAAATAGTGCTACTGGCGTAAAAATCCGTTACACACATTCTAGTGGGAATTTAACACTTAATGGTGCTACTATCGGAGCAAGTACTACCCACGTAGTGAGAGCCAACGGTAACGTCACAATCAATGGTAATATTTCATACACCAATAATACTTTTGGGTCCGCCAGCGAAATACCAAAACTCATCATTTACGCAAGAAATATCGTCGTAGATTGTCGCGTGACCACTTTAGACGCCATACTTATCGCGGAAAACAATGTGAATACTTGCAATAGTGGCAATATCAACTCTAGCCTCAATTCTAATCAGCTTAATATCCGTGGGATGGTTATCACCAACACTATGAGTCTAAATCGTACCTATGGGGCCGCGACTGGTCGCCAATCTGGCACCCCAGCCGAAACCGTGAACTACGACACTTCGGCTATCCTGTGGGGTAGATTTATGTCTGGCGCCGCCGAGTCCGATACTCTTGTCACAACTTACCAACACGAACTTGCCCCAAGATATTAGTACTATTTTGAATTTTTGTGGTATAATTGTACTTACGTTAGGGCGTCGCCAAGTGGTAAGGCAGTGGGTTCTGGTCCCACCATTCGAGGGTTCGAATCCTTCCGCCCTAGCCATTTTTTGTGATATAATGTCTTTATGTCTAGAAAAAAGATCTTCTCACTAGAGCAGCTCCAGACTCTAACTTCAGAAGAAATTATTGATAAAATCCAACACGAAAATTATTCACTTCTAAAAACCCTTGGAGCAGAAAAACTTCGCACCGAAATGGCTCCGGTAGGGAAAGTTTGCACTCTCGTCATTAATCTTCTACTTGGCACTACTAGCCCACGCAAAAGCCCTAAACTCCGTACCAAAATTGCTAGAAAGCGACTGGTAAAAATCCTTTCAAAAATCGCACCGGGGGATTATGCGGATTTTCCCAAGGACAACAAAAATGGTATGGTCGTCGGGTTTAACCATCCTTCACTAGCTGAAATCGTCCGGATTATTTCTATGAAAATCGACCTCATGGGGGATAAACCGATGCTATTTCCTGTAAATCTGCCATGGTATGAGACGCTTTCTGCCAACTATGACAAGATTTTCGAACTCGGCATCATTATTACCCCGACGATTACGCCTTCGACGTGGGCAAAAATTGGTCTCAAAGAGGATGATGAACGTTTTGAACCTGCGAGCAGAATTAAGCATGATTTTCGCAATATCTATACTAATCTGTCACACGAAATCATCAAAAAAGGCGGCGTGATTTTTGTCGCGCCAAGCGCCACTAGACAGGCGACAGTTTTTAAAAATAAGGCCGTCTACGACAAAAAAGAATCCATAATCCCCACAATGTCCATACTCGCGCTTGAGCTATTAAAAGATCCTGATACTAAGTGTGATTTTTTGCCAATGGCAGTTTTGCCACCAAAAAAATATAAAAAAGGTTTGAACTTTTTCAAAAAATATCGTTTAATACCTGGCGAGATTATGCCAGCTGATGATATCCGCAAAAAATATTTCAAGACTAAAAATCCGTCGAGGCTTGAGGGGTTTGACTATGATTTTCATGCTAAGATAGCAGAGAAATTACCAAAAGAATTTTGGTATTAATGTGTTATAATCATAAGCAGAATGACTGACGAACCATATTTTTATCATCCCTTAGAAAATATCGAGGATATTGATGATTTTGAGGCGGCAGTAGAAAGAAAAAATTTCACCTATTCAGTCTCACCGGAGCGTCCTTATACTTATTGGACTCTGGAATTATATGACCAAAACAATGGGGTTCGTGGTGGTGGCGGGCTTGGTATTCTTGCTGCAGACACTAGGCGAGTTGCCGAGCAGATGGGCATTCCACTTGCACTCATTACGCCGTTTTATCCATATGAACCTCGTCAAGTTTTACAGGGGAGTCAGGTAGTAGACGAACATTTACCGGTAGATTATCATAAATTTGGTTTTAAACTGATCGATACTGTCAATATTAAATGTTGTGGGTATTTGTGTCAACTTGAAGTCATAGAAAAACGTTTCAAAAACACTCGCATCATTTGTGTGACTGAGCCAAATTTCGGGGAGCTTTACTCTGGTATGAGTGGCTCGGACCACCGGCTCTATCAAGAAATCTCTCTCGGGTTTGGGGGATACGCCGCATTGAAACTTCTCGGCTTGAAGCCTGCCATCATGCAGCTAAATGAAGTTGCGACGTTTTTTGCTGCTTTGGCTAGGCTCGACGAGCTAGCATCGAATGGTATGGATTTTTACGAAGCGATGGTTTATACCAGAAAACACACGCTCTATACCAATCATACCCTAGTCCAAGCCGCTGAAGCTGAGTTTAGTGAGGAACAATTCGCTCGTTTTGTGTATCCGAATATTAAATCACCCGCTGTTTTAAAGTGGTTAAAGGACAAATTTGTAAATGGTAAGCTCAAATTATCCTCTGTAACAATTGAAATTGCTGAGCTTAGAAGCGGCGTATCCAAGTTGCACGCTCGCGTGGCAAATTATCATGATATTGCTGGGAACAAAGTCAAATTCCGTGCCATTACTAATGGTATCGACATGGAAAAATGGGTCATGCCAGAAATTTTGGACTTTTATAAAAGCAGCGGCATCTTAGAAAAAAACACCATGCCGTCTGTTGATTATATCGAAAAGCTCAACCTTTTATCTGCAAGCAAAATTCGTAATTTTAAGCGTGCTGGGCGAAAAATTTTAAACAAAACCCTTGAGACGAGACCTGACCAAAATGGCAAAATTCTAGAATTTAGCGACAATGATTTTATTTTTGATTTCAAACGCCGATTCGTAGACTATAAACGCCCAGAACTCCCTTTCAAAGATCCATCGAGGCTTCGTTCTATCCTAGAACAGCGTGGTGCACATTATATTTTGACCGGTCGAATCCATACTGGCGACCATATTATGAGCGAGAAGCTTCGCAGCCTTCTTAGCACTGTCGCGGCAGATAGTTATCTCTCTACGCACGTCCACTATATCGCTGACTATGACGAAAAATTAGCCTATGGCTTATCAGTAGGCTCAAATGTCGCAATTAATGTCCCGATTGTAGGGTTGGAAGCCTGCGGGACTTCCTGGATGAAAGATGTCGCCAATCTAAACCTCTTGATTTCAACGCACGATGGTGGCGTCGCTGATGCTTCGTCCGAGAGTTATCTCAGTGTGCGTGGGGCGACCGAGGAGGCCGAACTAGACGAGCTCTACCGCCGCATGGAAGAAGCTATTTTGTCTTCCTATAATGATTTTGACCTAGAATTCTTGCTCAAAAAACAACTCGCGGCGTATTTGCCGACAATTTCTGGCGCAAGAATGCTAAAAGATTATCTTGACTATTTATTTGCATCGTAGTATACTATTGACAAGTCTGGTATCAGACTTTTTTTAATATAAGGAGTAAAATGGCAAAACCTAAAATCACTCGCATTAAAGCAGGCGAATCAGGCAAAGTGGCCACGGCAAAAAAGCCAAAAAAGGCCGCAGATAAACCTGCAAAAGTAGAAAAAAACGAGAAAGTTACTAAGGTTGCAAAGCCTGCAAAAGTAGCAGAGAAAGCAGAAAAGCCGGCAAAGATTTCCGAAGAAAAAGGCGCTAAGAAACCATTTATATTAGCCCGTCCTTTCGTCTATCTTGGTCGATATTTACGTGATTCTTGGCGCGAAATCCGCCAGGTCCGTTGGCCAAATCGCAAAGCTACTTGGAAAATGGTCATTGCCGTATTAGTCTATACAGCTTTGTTTGTAGTGATTATTTCACTTCTTGATATGTTCTTTACTTGGTTATTTAGTTTAATTATAAAATAAGGAGATAAAATGGCAGTAAACCGCTATGATGATACTAGGGCGTGGTACGCAATTTCCACCTATAGTGGCTACGAAGATAAGGTGGCAGACTCAATCAACCAGCGTACTGGCACCGTGGAGATGGCCGATAAAATTTTTGAAGCCATCGTACCAAAAGAAAAACAAATTGAAATCAAGAACGGTAAGCGCAAAGTCGTAGATCGCAAGATTTTGCAGGGTTACGTGCTCGTCGACATGAAGCTTTCGGATGAAACTTGGTATATCATCCGTAATACTCCAGGGGTAACAGGCTTCATCGGTACTGGCACTCAGCCAACTCCTGTTTCCGAGAAAGAGATTACCAAGATTAAGAAGCGTATGGGCGTAGAGGATCCAAAGTTCTCCGTCAAATACGAAATTGGCGAGGTTGTCTCTATTACTGATGGCCCATTCAAGGGCTTTGATGGCACCGTGTCTGAAATTGATGCCGCTAAGGGTAAGCTCAAGGTTATGGTATCGATGTTTGGGCGCGAAACTCCAGTCGAGCTTGATGCTTTACAAGTAAAACAGCTTAACTAGTCAAGAAAAAGGTGCCCCCGAGGGAGTAAGACTCGGCCTAGCGGCCCGGAGCGCTCCCGAGGGGGACACTTTTTCTTGACTTTGTTTATCTTATTTGGTATAATTATCACGTTACATAAATGCTTCTAAATTAATTAATTTAAACAAAGGATTTTAAGGTGGCAGAGAAAAAAGTTATCGGGAATTTGAAACTTCGTATCCCTGGCGGCAAAGCTACGGCTGGGCCTCCGGTTGGTTCTACTCTTGGTCAGTGGGGCCTCAATATGATGGATTTCATTAACCCATTCAACGAAAAAACCAAAGATTTCATGGGCAAGAACGTAATCGTTCATATCCGTGTTTTCGAAGATCGTACGTTTGACTGGACCTGTCTTGGTCAGCCTGTAGATGACCTCATCCGCGAGGCTATCAAGATTGAAAAGGGTTCTGGTAAGCCAAACGTAGATAAGGTTGGCAAGATCACCCGCGCACAACTTGAAGAAATCGCCAACAAGAAGATGGATCAACTAAATGCTATCGACCTTGAAGGTGCCGTAAAAGTAGTCGCTGGTACTGCTCGTTCTATGGGTGTAGAAGTGGTAGACTAATTAAATTTAGGAAAAGCGAGTCTTAAGGGCTCGCTTTTTGTTACCCCTGTTAAACTTGACATTTTCACAAAAGTAAGCTATAATGGTGTTATTATGTAGTTTTGTGTCTACTCATAGAAGGGGGGAAATTTAATGACACAAGTAGATTTAAGGAAAGAAGACGACGTAAGACTGGGAATGGATATGTGGCACAAATACGCCATGTTCTATCGTACAGATAGGATAAAATACCAGTTCTACGTATCAATGGGACAAATAATGGTGGAAGTGTTCGGGGCACAAAGCAAAAAAATACAGCGAATAAGTGCTGATGTGTCCCGGACGTATCCCGAAATTCCTTTTTTGGAGATTCTCTCCGAGGAGGAAGCTAGGGCATACCTGGAGGATACCAGCCGGCCACTTCGGCTGGCTTTGGTTTATAACCTTAGCAATCTGCCGTACAATCATGCTTTTAATACTGTGCGCAGCACAATATTAAAGTTTGAGGACTACCTGCAGGCTAAGGGGGTAATAGAGGGCGACGACATCGCAGAGGAGGGGTATAAACCTCACCTAAATGTTGATTTGAGCGCCGCAATCCTCCTCCTTCTTCCGAGAAAGCAATGTTATCGGAAGAGAAAATTATTATGATAGTTCCTGATCTGAGCAATCAGGTCACCATCGTTTCTTCTTCCTCTTGGGGGCCTTGAAATTTAAGGCTCCCGTTTTTTATTTGCATTTTTAGAGAATTTTTGATATAATATCAGGTAATTATTAACCGTGGGAGAGCTTTGCTCGCTAGCACCACAGAAAGGAAATTATGGCCGAAGAAGAGGTCAAAAATACTACTGAAATCGCTGAAGTCGCAGAGACTCCAGCTCCAGCCGAAGAAGTAAAAGTCGAAGAAGAGACTTTTGCTAAATCTGGCAAGAAATCTAAGAAACATATCGAAGAAGTGAAGGCTGAAGAAGAGCGCCAAGCACGTAAGCTTGAGCACGCTAATGCCGAAGTCAAGCCAAAGGGCGCAAAGCCTGTGACTCGTCCACGTATCGAGCGCCGCGGTAAGAAATACCAAGAAGCTGCAAAGTTAGTCGAGAAGGGCAAACTTTACGGGCTAAAAGAAGCTATCGAATTAGCTATCAAGACCAGTCCTGTTAAATTTGATGCTGCCCTTGAAGCTCATGTTCGCCTTGGCGTAGATCCTCGCCAAGCCGACCAAAACATTCGTACGACTTTGGTACTTCCAAACGGCAATGGCAAGACTGTCCGTGTAGCTGTATTTGCTCCACTCGATGTAGCTAAAGCTGCTAAGGCTGCTGGTGCCGACATTGCCGAAGACGAAGAGTTCTTGAAACAACTCGACAAGGGTGAAGTAAACTTTGACATTCTTATTTCTACCCCTCAATACATGCCAAAGCTTGGCAAATACGCAAGGCTTCTTGGCCCTAAGGGTTTGATGCCAAATCCAAAGGCTGGCACCGTGACCATGGATGTAGAAAAAGCCGTAAAAGAAGCAAAAGCCGGTAAGGTAGAATATCGCGTCGACAAGCAATCAATTGTACATATCGGGCTTGGCAAGACCTCTTTTGGTGCTGATAAATTGCTCGAGAATGCTAATGCCTTCTTTGAGAGCCTAAAAGCACAGAAGCCTGCTTCTCTTAAAGGCACCTATGTAAAGTCTGTGTTCATCACGACTACCATGGGTCCTTCAATCTCAATCGAAAACCTTTATAATTAAAGTTTTTCACAATAAAAACCCGCGGAGTAAATGCTTCGCGGGTTTTTAGATTTATTGTTTATACAAAAATCCGCAAAGCGTTTGCCTTGCGGAATTTTGTTACAATTAGCTAACTTTGCCATAAAAGGCGATAATTAAGCGAGTTCGACAGTCGCACCAGCCTCTTCGAGAGCTTTCTTCAAAGCTTCGGCATCGTCTTTTGCGACTTTCTCTTTGACGGTTGCTGGAGCACCATCGACGATAGCTTTTGCTTCGCCGAGGCCAAGACCAGTAGCCTCTTTTACAGCCTTGATGACTGCAATCTTTTGTGCACCTGCGTCTTTCAAGACAACATCGTATTCGGATTTGCCTTCATCAGCAGCAGCGCCATCAGCACCACCAGCAGCGACAGCTACAGCTGCGACTGGCTCGATGCCATATTCATCTTTAAGTAAGGTTTTGAGTTCATTGACTTCGAGAACGGTCATATTGACAAGCTCTTCAGCCAACTTTTTGATATCAGTAGCCATATTATTCCTTTCAAATTAATATTATTGGTTGCTTTCTGCGTGCTTTTCAACACCAGAGACAATCCCATTGATACCAGAGAGAAGTGTATCCACAACTTGTGCGATAAGTTCGTTCTTGGTCGGGAGAGAGCCAAGCGTAGTGACTTCTTCTTTAGAAAGGCTTGCGCCTTCACCATTAAAGCCACCAACAAGCTCGACTTTGTCGTGAGTTTTTGCAAATTTGGTCAAAACTTTGGCTGCATCGAAATCTTCGTCAGAACCAACTGCATAGAGAAGTTGGCCAACGAGATTTGAGGCGTCAGTGTCTTTATAGGCTGCGATTTCTTTCATCGCAACTTTTACGAGACGGTTTTTGACAACTTTGATTTTAATGCCAGACTCGCGAGCGAGCTTACGAAGCTCCTGTAATTCGGCGACGGTAAGACCTTGGTATTTCGCATAGACCACCATCTTTGAATTACTTAAAAGCTCAGTAAGATCAGCAACCAATGTAGTCTTTTTATCTTTTGAAATTGCCATAAAAAGTTCCTTTGGTTATTGTTGATATTTAGTTAGCTAATTGTTAAATAGCGTCACCAAATAAATACAAGAATTTGCCTCGGTAGCATTATTAAGTTCACACCGCTACTGTCTTTGGTAACTCCTTTAATTATAGCACACTTTTCGATTTAAGACAAGCCTTTTGACGTCGCAAACTGAAAAATTGCCCCCACAGATGCGATCCCTAAGAGGAGTGGGAAATAGTATATTTCGCTACTGATTGGAGTGAGTGTGAGAATCCCCATCGTCAAGGCGTACGAACCCGCAGCTGCAGTAACTATAATAATCGCCGGCTTCATCATTGCGACCGTAAGCCCTGCCACGATGATGCCTATAACGCCGCCTATGGCCAGCGTCTGTATATCTGTCCCAAAATACTGAACTGTAATTATCATTGTCAAGCCGAAACAAATGCCACCGATACAGAGTTTTTCTATAGTGAAGCCAAGCAATGCTAGTAGTAGACCTCCAGCGATTGGGATTAAATTTTGCCAAAGCCCATTTTCAGAAATTGCTGGCACCATAGAATTTATGGTTGGGAGCAAATACGTCGTAGCGCGCACGCCGATCAAAAACCAGATGATGAAGAAAGCGATTTTTTTGATACGATAGCCACCGAGAAGTATAGCGAGCCCCATAGCTAGAAAAACTACGACTTGCCAAGTATCTAATGTCTTAATAGCATCTTCCATACGCTTTATTATATACCAAAACCGCAAGATAATGTATAATATTTATATGAATGATTTTGATTATCTTAAACCTGGTGAGGTCTATCTAGATGGAGCATGCCAGAGCCTGAGGCCGCGCGTAGTGGTCGACACTCTAAATAAATATTATTACGAGCATAACTCTTGTGGCGAGCGAGTAAAATACAAATGGGGAAAAGAGACTGACGAAAAAGTCGAGATGACCCGCGAAAAAGTTTTGAAATATGTTGGACTTAAAAGCAAGAAGTACACTGTTTCATTCACGCTCAACACTACTTATGGGATTAATCTGATTCTGTCTCAATTAAAGGCCGGCGTATTTGATAAAGTGATGACTAGCGAAATTGAGCATAATTCACCATTTCTTTCGACAATCGCCTGTGCTAAACGCCTCAATATCCCACGCGAAGTAATGAAGCGGGATGATGATGGCTCCATTAATGTTTCCGACTATGATTTTACTCGCGCCATCGTGGTGGTAAATTGCGCTAGTAACTTCGACGGAAGAAAATTGGGCAATCTTGATGAGATTATTAAGGCCGTCCATAAAGCTGGAGGCATCATTATTATCGATGCGGCGCAAGCCATGGCGCATTCCGTAGATGTTCTACGGGGTAAAGAAGTTGACGCGATTTGTTTCTCAGCACACAAGCTTTACGCTCCATCACTCGGCGTAATTGTCTGGCGAGATGACTTATTAGATAAATTGGATTACGGCTTTGTGGGGGGCGGGATGGTCGACGACGTAAATGTCGACTCGTTCGTAGCTTCTGCCGAGAATAAGGAGCATCGCTATACAAGATTTGAATCTGGGCTTCAGGCTTGGGGCGAAATTATTGCACTTGGGGCTGCGCTAGATTGGTTGGATAAGTTACCGAAAAGTGCTTTTTCGAATTTACACAAAAACACTAGTGAGCTTTATCAATTTTTAAAGAGCTCTGGTAAGGTTCATTTGGTAAATAATTCAGAAAACCCGACGATGTCATTTTATATTGAAGGTGTCGACTCGCATCTGCTCGGCGAAGCGCTTTCGCGCGAAAATATTATGGCTCGAACTGGATACTTTTGTGCGCATTATTATCTAGACCACGTCTTAAATTTGCCACCACTAATTCGTTTTTCTCTCGGTCTACATAATACGGCGGAAGATATCGAAAAGGTCAAAAAAGTACTCGAAAAAGTAATCAACTAACGTTTATTTGTGCTACAATAGTTGTATTATGGTGTGTATAGCTGCATTTATTATTTTGGCCGTCATTGGTATTTTCGTGGCGGTGATATCAATCTTTAAGCCAACAGTAGGGAAATCCTACCTCAAGATGTTTAAGAAGGCTTGGGGATGCCTCTGGAAAAAGGTTCGCTTGCAAAAATGTGAGACCGGCTTTAAGGATGACGTAAAGAATACTCTGCTTAGCCGCGTGATTGTCAAACATCCTAAGTGGGTAAAACCTCTATCCGCAGTAGTGGAAGTGCTTTCTGTGGTCATTGTAGTCGTAGCCGTTTGGGCTATTTTGACTGCGATCAAGTCGCTTCTTGCGCTCTGGGCGCTTGGCAGCTGCAATGTGACTACCCCTTCAAAATGCTCGCTCGGAGCAGAAATCTGTTCGATTGATGAAGATGAACCATCTAATATATTTGAGGCGACTGGAAGATGGTTTACCGAGTGGGGAGAAATATTTGAAGCTATACCTGATAAATTCCGTACGTACAATACCAGTGATTATGATTTTAATTATATTACAGCAAATGATATCGCTGGCGTCGAAAGACCAGTCGCTATCGATATTTTCGATCCGGGTTGCATAGTGTGCCTAGAATCATATATTAATCAAAAGAATAGCGGGTTCTTTGATGAATACGAAGTGCACCTTGTGCCATTTGCTATTCAAGATGCAGATGGTTCCTATAAGTTCGAAAACTCTGACGTCGTGGTCCGTTATATGTTTGCTGCTGAACAACTCCGTTCAAATCTGGCTATCGAAATCCTTGATAGAATATTTACTAGCAAAGATTCGGAAGGGGTTCCTTATCAGACTCGATTCAATGACTATTATACAGAGGACGAAGCCGCCTCGACTGTCGAGGGCTGGTTGAAAGAATTCGGAATTGACGATGGAGAAATTGAAGAAATTCGGAAAGTTGCAAACTACGAAGAGACCACGACTAAGATGTCTGAGAACCGCAACATTATCGAAAATACTTTAAAAGTCAGAGGTATTCCTACGATGATTTACGATGGAAAAAAACATACTGGTCTTTGGGCAAAAAAGTAATTTTTACAACATTTTTAAGCTTATCGGTGTTTTTCTGGTGGAAAACTTTTTAAAAAAATCCTTGACTTTATTTTAGCTAAGATATAATATAATATTAATACTATATTTAGACGGGATGCGAGGAATGTCTGAAATACCAGAAAAACAAATAAAGAGATTAAGGAGCCTACTTGGTGAGGCCGAGACTAGTTTATCCGCAGCAAAAGAACTTTTGATTTCTATTCTTGGAGATGGAGAGAAGATTTCTGCTCCGAGAGATACTGTCGTATCCAGTCCAGAAGGTAAAGTTATCGAAGGTATCTTTGATGGGCAGATTATGATTGGGCCTGATGGCAAGAATTATCCAGTCCCAGCAAATTATGCTTCGAAGTCCAAGCTTGTAGAAGGCGACATCATGAAGCTTACTATTACCGACGATGGCAAATTCTTATACAAGCAGATTGGTCCAGTTGAGCGTAAGACTGTAATTGGCACGCTCAACCATCACGATGACAAATATTTTGTAGAGGTAGCTGGGCGCGAATATCAGATTCTTTATGCATCAGTGACTTATTTTAGACTTCATGAGGGTTCACAGGTTTCTGTGACTATCCCGGCGAATAACGCCGATGCAACTTGGGCTGCCGTTGAGGCCGCTTTGTAATGAAAGCACTATACCGTAAATATCGTCCACTAAAACTTTCCGATGTAATTGGAGAAGAGCAGGTTACTTCTGTTTTATCTAATTCTATCAAGCAAGGGAAGATTAGCCATGCTTATCTTTTTATTGGCCCAAGAGGGACCGGTAAGACATCGGTTGCACGTATTTTTGCGCACGAAATAAATGGGTTTCCCTACGAGCTTGAGGACGAATATGTCGATATTATTGAAATAGACGGCGCGAGCAATCGCGGCATCGACAATGTCCGAGAGCTTTGCGAGAAAGCCATGGTTTCTCCGACCAAGGGAAAATACAAAGTATACATTATCGATGAAGTACATATGCTGACCAAGGAGGCTTTTAATGCGCTCCTTAAGACTTTGGAAGAGCCGCCGAAGCACGTAATTTTTATTATGGCTACGACCGATGCATACAAGGTGCCGGTGACGATTACTTCTAGGGCGCAAACTTACACTTTTAAGCTCGCCGACGAAAATACCATGTTTGCTCACCTCAAAAAAATCAGCGAAGCGGAGAATATCCAGATTGCTGATGACGCCCTTAGGATGGTAGTAAGGCGCGGTGGCGGATCTTTTAGAGACTCGATTTCTCTACTTGATCAAATTTCAACTTTATCCGACAAAGAAATCACCAAGGAGATGGTCGAGCTCGCCATGGGCCTACCTGAAGACGAGAAAATCTCTGGATTAATCCAAGCGTATTCCTCTGAAAATGTTGTAAATATTACAACATTATTAAAGGATCTTTTCGCTTCTGGTGTAAAAGCTGAAACTATCGCCAGCGAAATGATTTTTAATATCATGCAGGGGTCAGATCCAAAGCTTTTTTCTTTACTCGCTAAACTCCCCGAGGTTAAAGCTCCTTTTGCGGAAGCAAAACTCCTCGCCACACTATGTAGTAGTCTGACGACAGTTCCAGTTGCTCAAGCTGCAACCACTTACACGCCACCGGTCACGATGGCTCAACCTGCGGTTACGCCACAAAATATTAACACCCCAAAGACTACATCTCCTACCACGAGCGTAAATACTGCTAAAAATACTGGCGGCGCGAAGAGCTTCGATTGGGGTAATTTCTTGAATCGAGTCAAAGAGCTAAATGATGCTATTTATTCACAGCTCAAAAAATCACAATATACATTTTCTGGTGGAGAATTAAAAATCTACCCAAATTCCCAGATTGCGAAGACTATCTTGTCTCGCAATAATAATAAAAAAATTTTAGATGATGTTGGTGGTGTAAAAATTACAATCTGCAATAAAGATGAGCAACCTGAAAATACGACGAAAGACGCGTTGATTTCTAAGATTTCTGATATAATGGGAGGTGAGGTACGAAATGACGGAGAAGGAGGAAACCCATTCTAAAGATCCTAGTGGGCGCATACCGCCACAGGATGTAGTCGCTGAGAAGTCTCTTCTTGGTGCGATTATGCTGTCCGATGAAGTATTCGCAAATGTTTCCACCCTCATCCGTGCAAGCGACTTTTACGACGAACGGCATAAACTGATTTTTGAAGCAATGTCGAATCTATACGATAGCCATAGACCTATCGACCTGCTGACTCTTACTGCTGAATTAAAATCTACCAAAAATCTAAAGACTATTGGCGGAGCACCGTACTTGACTGAGTTATCAAACTTCGTCCCAGCGGCTTCTCATGCCATGGCCTATGCCGAAATTATTGAAAAGACTTCGACTAGACGTAGGTTGATCAAAGCTGGCACCGAAATCGCCAACAAAGCTTATAGCGACGATGCTGACGCACAGATTTTAATTGGGGATGCCGAAAGAGAATTATTCAATGTTTCAGATAAGATTGTCCGAAGTGACTATGTGCCGATGGAAGAGCTCCTTGCGGATGCTTTTGACAGAATCGAAGAACTCCACAAAAATAAAGGTGCGCTAAGAGGGCTAAAGACCGGTTTCCGTGATTTGGACAAAAAGACTGCTGGCCTTCAACAAGGAGATTTAATCATTATCGGTGCTCGCCCAGCAATGGGTAAGACCACTTTTGCGCAAAATATTGCCTATAATATCGCCAGTATCAATAAGCGCGGCGTACTATTCTTCTCAATGGAGATGGCTTCAAACGAAATTATTGAACGCATGATTTCGGATGTATCCGGAGTTGATAACTGGAAAATCCGTACCGGCAACCTTTCTGACGACGAATTTCAAAAAGTCGGTGATGCGCTCGGAGAAATGGACGAAATCCCAATTTATATTGATGACACCAGTTCGATGACGATTGTAGAGTTACGTAATAAAGCTCGCCGCGCGATGCATGAACACGATATCGGCGTGATTATTATTGACTATCTCCAGCTTTTGCAGGGTTCTGATCGTTATAAAGGTCAACGTACGCAAGAAGTCACCGAAATTTCGCGTGGGCTAAAGATTCTTGCCCGCGAACTAAAGGTACCAGTTGTAGCTCTAGCTCAGCTTTCTCGTTCGGTGACTGGTCGTGAAGATCCAAGGCCTGTTTTGTCCGATATTCGTGAGTCTGGTTCTATTGAGCAAGACGCTGACCTTGTGATGTTCTTGCACCGTCCGGACTACTACCGCCAAAATGACGATAACTATGAAGAGACACATATCACGGAATTAATTATTGCTAAGCATCGTCACGGCGCAGTCGGAAAGATTGAGCTTTACTTCCACCCAGAATTACTACGTTTTATGTCGCTCGACAAAACCAGAGAATAAGTGTTATAATGGTAATGTGAAGAAAATTATAATTTCTAAACTTTTTTTATACCGTTACCGGTTTATTATCGGGTATATACTTTTAGGCCTAGCATTTATTGGTTTACTTCTTGCTTTGCCATTATTTGCCCAATACGGCCTTTCTACAGGAGAAATGGAATCCGCCACGAGTTCTTTCAATCTCAGTGCCGATGCTCCATTAAATGGCGATTTGGTAGATTTGCCATACCGATTATTACAAAAGCTGTCAATTACATTGTTTGGGCTAACTCCATACGCAATAAAATTGCCTAGCATTATTATTGGTCTCTTTTTGGGCTTGCTGTTGATCCTTTTGCTTAATAGATGGTTCAAAAATAACATTTCACTTCTAGCTTCCTGCCTCGTAGTATTGTCGACTCCATTCCTATTTTTGGCCGGCTCGGGGACTCCGCTAATCATGTTGGTTTTCTGGCCTACGCTTTTATTGTGGCTCGGCTCAAAGATTCAAGGAGAGAACAAGCCTAGGCCAATTTATTCCTTTATATTCGGCATTGCTTTGCTATTTTCGATCTTTACTCCATACATGTTATATTTTGCTATTTTCTGCGTATTTTTTGTATTCATCCAGCCGCATCTTCGCTTTATCGTTAAAAACTTGCCGAGAATACCACTAATAATCCTTGGGTTGTTTGTCCTCGGCGGGATTGCGACTCTAACTATGAATATCATCAACCAACCATCGACCATCATGGAACTCCTTTTTGCGAAAAACTACGAAATTTCCTCGTTCTTTAGTAATATTGGCGACGGTTTTTCTTTGGTGTGGTCGTGGCGCGGACTAGCTAGTGGCGTATTTTTGGCTCCGCTGGTCGGTCTACCTGTGTTCGCCCTGGTCTTGATTGGGCTATTCTCGACGGCTAGAGGATTCTTTGCCTCACGTAATTCTATCGCGTCACTGCTTATTGTCTTTACGGTCGTTATTACCGGCTTTAAGCCAGATTCGATCGTCTTTTTACTACTCCCGATTTCAATTCTAACTGCGCATGGTCTAAAATATGCTCTCGAGAAATGGTACGGTCTTTTCCCGGAGAATCCATATGCTAGAGTAGCTGCAATCATACCACTCTCCGTATTGTTTGGAGTGATAATCATACCTAGCTTATTGCAATATATTTATGGCTATCGTTATAATCCTAATGTAGTCAGCGAGTATAATTACGATTTAATCACTATTCGTAAAAATCTTACTAATGAGACGCTCCTAGTGCCCAATAATTATGATTTTTATAAAATTCTAGAACATTCCAGCAACATTGAGGTTATCGACGAATTGCCGGAGAGTCCACAAATTCAAAAATTAGCGATTTTGCGCGGCAGAAGCGAAGGGTCGTTATACCAACTGGACAAAATAATTACCTCGCCACTCTCGAAAGATTCTGATATAATATATCTATATACTGAAAAAGGAGAATAAAAATGGGACAGACGATGGACCAGATGAAAATGATTAACCAACTTCGCAAGGCACAAAAAGAACTCAAAAATGAGATTGTAGAGGTCGAGGCTGGGGATGGCGCTGTAGTTGTTCAAATTACCGGCGAACTAAAAGTTAAAAAAGTAACAATTGACCCTGAAAAAGTCGACCTTGATGATATTCACGAACTTGAACGTTGGATTGAGAATTGTATGCGTGATGGTTTTGCTAAGGCACAAGAGATTGCTACAGACAAAATGAAACCACTCATGGGTGGCTTGTCTGGACTTGGATTCTAAAAATGCTGCCTCAGGCACTAAATGACGTAATAGAAGCCCTCGGTATGCTTCCGGGAGTAGGGCCACGTACGGCTGAGCGATACGCCTATTATCTTTTTAAGTCTAACGACAAAATTGCAGAAAATATTTCGACCGCCCTTTTTCATCTGCATTCCGGGGTAAAACTTTGTCCCGTGACTTTCGCACTAATCGACGCAGACGAAGACTTATCGCCATTTTACACTGACCCTAAACGCGACAAACAGACGATTTTGGTAGTAGAAGAACCGCTTGATATTTACGCTATTGAGCAAACAAAGGCCTATACTGGCACCTATCATGTGCTTGGCGGGGCGATTTCGCCGATTGACGGTATTACTCCGGAACAATTGCATATTTCCGAGCTGATTAAGCGCGTTAAAGACGACGGCGTCAAAGAAGTAATTATCGCGACTAACCCTTCTGTAGAAGGGGAATCTACCGCGCTCTTGATTGAAAAGTTATTGCGTAATGAGAATCCAGAACTAAAAATCACGCGTCTAGCAAGAGGTTTACCGCTCGGCATCGACCTCTCGTATGCAGATCAGATCACCCTCTCTGCAGCACTCGAAAATCGTACTGATCTCTAGATTACGTTTCGGCGATGGTTGACTTTGTAGGCACGAATCTTAGCAAATTTGGCAGCTAAAACATCCGTAGACCATTTATCACCTAGCATTACGGCAAACTTTGGTTCAACACCAGAATCTTTTATTGCTTCCGTCAATTTTGTGCTAAGCGGCTTCTTGGCCCACCAAACACACGGGACATCAATCGGTTCACAAAACTTTTTCATCATTTTTTTGCGTCCATTATTTGAAATAATGATAATTTTTACACCTGCAGATTTGACGCTTTTAACCCATCCTGCCAATTCCTCGGCTGGCTCCTTTTCTGAATGAAGCCTCAGCGTATTGTCAAAATCACAAAGAATTAATTTGACATTTTCTTTTACTAGCAACTCTGGAGTAATCTCTTCAAATCTTTCAAATTTTTTGTCTGCATGTAAACACATGTTATAATAATACCATATATGTATTCTGTTTTCACTGATTTTATTAAAGACAAAAAATCTATCACCATTATCCAGGCAGAAAATCCCGATGGCGATTCTCTTGGCTCGGCGATCGCTCTGGATTATATTTTAAGCGACATCGATGTGACGCTTTATTGTCCAGTAGATATTCCTAAGTATCTGCATTATTTTCCAGACTGGTCAAGGGTTACAAATGAGTTCAATTACAAATCTGACGGATATATCATCGTAGATACGGCAGCAGAAGTATTGCTATCTAAGCTTCTTGAGGATACCGCCATCCGCAATCGTCTATATTCTGCGCCAGTCTTAGTGCTCGACCATCATGAGACGGAAGACGACTTGAATTTCCCGCACCAAAGCATCATTGAAGTACGACCAGCTTGCGCTGAGCTGATTTATGAAATTGCTAAGACTGAAAATTTGCCAATCGATAAATCTGCTGCTGAGGCAATCTTTTCTGGAATATTATCAGATACACTAGGATTTACGAGCTCGTCTGTGACCGATCGGACTTTTGAAATCGCCGCCGAGCTTACCCGCATCGGAGCGAACATCAGCGAGCTCGAGGAGCGTCGTCGTGAATTTATGAAAAAATCACCACGGATTCTAGATTATAAGGCAGATTTAATCAAGCGTATCGATTACTCATTAGATAATGCACTTGCTACCGTCCATATCCCTTGGGACGATATTCAAGAATATTCAGACGAGTATAATCCAAACGTCTTAATCCTAGAAGAATTGCGTCTTGTCGAAGGGGTACGAGTAGGTGTGGCAGTCAAGACTTATCCTGACGGTAAAGTCACCGGCAAAATTCGCTGCTCTAACGATGCGGCAATCGCCGATAAGATTGCGGAATTTTACGGTGGTGGCGGTCACCCGTACGCGGCAGGATTTAGAACATATGACACGTCTTATGATGAAGTCGTAAAAGATTTAGTGGATTTGGTCCCAAAACTTTTGGAGGAAGAGAATGTTTAATAAGATAAAATACGGTTTATTGCGTCGACCACTCGAGTTATGTAAAACTCATGATTTTTGTAAAAGTGGCTCTCCGAAGCTTACGGTAGTATTTATCCATGGTATAGCGGCGGACTCATCAAGTTTTTCTAAAGCTATCCGCTATCTCGAAGGGACAATGTCGATGCAGGATGTAAGATTCGTGGCTTTTGATTTACTTGGCGCAGGGAAGTCTTACAGAGCTGATAAGCTTAACTATGATTTCGGTGAGCAACTTGAGGCTCTCGACAATTCCATCAAGAAACTCAATTCGGATGTTCCTATTGTTATAGTTGCTCATTCGATGGGAACAATGCTTGCTACGCGTTTTTTGGATAATCACCGCAAGATTATTAAGAGTCTCATTTTGGTATCACCACCAGTCTATCGCGCCGAAGATATCAAAAATCCATTATTTGAACAGGCGATGGCCGGTTTTCGTGAAGTAGTTGGACGGAAAAATCGTGAAATACTAAAAAGTAAAGCATTTAATTCTGAAATTAAAAATATAGTAATGAATACAAAAAATTATGATTATCTCCTAAATATATCTAAGCCATCTGTATTGATTTACGGTAAACTAGATGAAATAATCGCGCCGTTCAATATCCCGACGCTTCTAAAGAAAAATCCCAACATCACAGCCATACAGACGAGCGATTCGCATAGCATTTCGCACGAAAAATATGCAAAGATTCTTGAGATATTAGAAAGGACTTTGAATGAGACTATATAATACTCTTACTCGAAAATTAGAAGACTTTAAGCCTATTGGCGACATCGTAAAGATTTATACTTGTGGGCCGACGGTCTATAGTTTTCCGCATATTGGAAATTATGCAGCGTACACGTATTGGGACTTGCTTGTCCGTACGCTTAAGGCGAACGGCTACAATGTGAAGCGCGTACTTAATCTGACGGATGTAGGACATCTCACTTCAGACGGAGACGAGGGCGAAGACAAACTCGAAAAAGGCGCCGCGCGCGAGGGAAAGTCGCCTTTTGAAATTGCAGATTTTTATTCTAAAGTATATCTCGATAATTATGCGAAGCTAAATCTTTTGCCAGCAGATATTGTAGCGCGGGCAACGGATTATATCGAGGAAGACAAAGCAGCTGTGGACAAAATGCTAGCTAGTGGGTTTGCCTACGAGACGACCGATGGCGTTTACTATGATACCTCCAAATTCCCAGGGTATGCTGATTTTGCTAGGCTGAATCTCGAAGGCTTGCAGGCTGGTGCGCGCGTAGAGTTTAGTAATGAAAAAAGAAATGCGGCGGATTTTGCAGTGTGGAAATTTATCCAGCCAGGCGAAAAGCACGCAATGCGTTGGGATTATCTTGGGCGGCCTGGCTATCCTGGTTGGCATCTAGAATGCTCGACCATCATTCAAAAAGAGCTCGGGCAGCCGATTGATATTCATACCGGTGGAGTTGATCATATTCCGGTGCATCACACTAATGAAATCGCGCAGTCTTATGCGCTTTCCGATAAGCCACTTGCAAATTACTGGATACACTGCGATTTTATTACGATTGATGGTGAAAAAATTTCAAAATCGCTTGGCAATACTTACACCTTGGAGGATTTAGCTGAGCGCGGATATTCGCCGATGGACTATAAAATGTGGCTTCTTATGGGACACTATCAGGGCACTAGGAATTTCACGTTTGATAGCCTTGAGGGCGCAAAGAATCGCAGAAATAATTGGCGCGCGAGAATCGCCGAGTGCTATCAGGGTGATACATCGACGGGTGACGCCGCTGGGGGGACCCCCGCCGGAGCCCCTGCGACGGTGGGGGAAACTGCGGCGGCAGGACCCGTCGAGATTCCGTCTGCTTTCAATCGGATTCTCGCCGCGGTGAATGAGAATCTTAATTCGGCGGAGGCGTTTGCAATTATTGACAACTCCGACCTAACACTTTCTGATTGGGAAAAGGTCGATGAATTGTTTGGACTTAAATTAATTGCCGATACACCAGATGTCTCGGCAGAAGTTTACGATTTGATTCGTGAGCGCGAGGCGGCACGCGAGGCAAAAGATTTTGCTAGGTCAGATGAAATTCGCGACCAGCTCGCCGCGCAAAATATCCTGGTTCGCGACACCGCAGACGGCTCGATTTGGCAATATATCAAATAATTACTTGCGTTTCAGGCCGAGAAATCCGATACCGATAAAGGTCATCCCGGCAAAAAATAGAATCATGATTTTGACCTCAAGGGTATATTTTTCTGTTGCGTCATAGCCTGAAACTATTTCTTCGCAAAGTCTTGTCTCGGCTGGAGAATAAACCTCCTCGGACCCTGGCGCGCCGTTGCACACCTTATAAAGTATATCGGCGGCATGTGGCCTATTATCATAATCCAATCTCCACTCTGTCCATCTTGCGCACAGAAAAAGAGTAACTGCGGCAAGACCCAAGAATGCTATACTAAAAATTATACTTATTATTTTACCAAAAGGTATCTTTTTGATTTTGTGTTCTTTTTTAAAATCCTTTTCCTTATCTTCTTCCATAAGGAAATTATATCATTACTTGTAATAGCGCGACAAGAACTCGGTTTTATAAGAATTAAAAGTGTCATCCATGAGGCTTTCGCGGATTTTATCCGTGAGACTTACAACGAAATGTTCATTATGGATA